>JANXUO010000668.1 GCA_025356245.1 Hymenobacter sp. | reverse complement strand
CAAAGGAAATTCATCCCGCTGGTTCGCCTTTCTTGCGCTGCCCCGGCCGGCCCCGCAGCACCTGCCCGATGGAGCGCAAAAAAGGCCAGGGCCGCACCGAATTCATGATTTGCAGGTTTTCGGTCCAGGTCGTTTCCTCGTCCAGAAACCGCAGGATGCGCTGCACCGGGTTGCGTTCGAATAGCTGCCGGAAAATGTCGCGCACCGTTTCGCCCTGGCGCTGCATAATGTCGAGCAGCAGCGTGTCGAAAAGCCGGAACTGCCATTGGTCGCCGGTGGGGTTGGCGGGCGGGTGGCCAGTGCTGGCCAGTGCCGCCACCAGCCGCGCCGAGTGCCGCTGAATGCGCTGGAAAGCGTACCCCGTACTGGGCTTGGCCCGCCCGCCACGGGTGCCCAAATTGATGATACGCTCCCCGGTGCGCGTTGGCAACGGGTGGTCCGTCATCGGAATGGCCCCAGCTTCTTTGGCCGTTATGCGGTAATCTTTCAGACCCAAAGTGTTGGCAAGATAGTCCCGAATGGCGGCCTCGTACTCCGATTTGGGCAAGGGTGTTTCCGAAAACAGCGTGTACTCTACCAACGCCTTACGCGGCGTGAAGGGCAGCACGTACACGAAGCGCGCTTCGTGGTGTTGCTCACCCCGGAAGTCCATAAACTCCACCACCGTTGGGTCGAACACGTCGGTGTCCGTTTCCACCTCCCAACCCACAAAGTGCTGCACCAAGTAGCGGTATTTGCGCGGGTTGGGCGCGATGGCCGGCGGTCGGCTATCGAAAGCGTACCGGGCGGTGAAGCTACCGGCCGGCGTAGTAGCCCGCACCCCAATGCGCCGCGTGGCGCACAAGTTGTCCACCGGCGCTTGCATCCATGTGAATTGCGGGTTGTTCACTAATGCTTGGCGCACGAAATTGTAATAGTCAAGCCCGCGGATGGTGCAGTAGCGGTAGTCGCCTAAGTCCATAACCTTGTCGAAGGCTGGGCTGCGAAAGGCTATTTTTTGCCATTCGTGGGCTACGACGGGGTCAAATACCGTGGGGCCATTGCTCCAGAACGACCAAGTGCGGTCGTTTGTGTCCTTGGCGTCGGGCTCGATAATCAGCACTTTTTGCCCGGCCAGTTGCGGCTCCTGTGCGATGTGGTATGCCAAGCTCAACCCCGCCGCGCCGCCGCCCACGATGAGGTAATCGAAATCAAGCTGGGCGGAAGAAATGGGCATGCAATGGCTATTGGATGAGGCAGCAGGGCCAAGAAAAAAGCCGGGCCTGACGGCCCGGCTTTTGGAGGGAACAAACTGATGGGCCGCTCAAAAGTTAGGCGCCAGCAAATACTTGTGGTAAAAGTCATCGATAACTTTCACCGCCTCGCTGGCATCGTCCACAATCTGCACCAGGGCCAAATCCTCCACCGAGATGTTGTGCTCCTCGTGCAGCATCACCTCCGTAATCCACTGAAACAAACCGCTCCAGTAGGCCGAACCCACCAGCACGATGGGGAAACGACTGATTTTTTTGGTCTGAATCAGCGTCATGGCCTCAAATAGCTCGTCGAGGGTACCGAAACCGCCGGGCATCCCGACAAACGCCTGGGCGTACTTGACGAACATCACCTTCCGCACAAAAAAGTAGTCGAAGTTGATGCATTTATCCTGGTCGATGTAGATGTTGTGGGTTTGCTCGAAGGGCAGCTCAATATTGAGACCCACCGACTTACCGCCTTCGGCACGGGCACCTTTATTGCCAGCTTCCATGATGCCGGGGCCGCCGCCGGTAATTACACCGTAGCCGTGGCGCACCAGCTTGGCGGCAATTTCTTCGGCCATTTGGTAGTAGGGGTTTTCGGGCTTGGTGCGGGCCGAACCGAAGATGCTGACGCAGGGCCCAATCTTCGACATTTTTTCGAAGCCCTCCACAAATTCCGCCATTACCTTAAAAATCTGCCACGAGTCAGCAATTTTTATTTCGTTCCAGTCTTTGTCCACCAAGGCGCGGCGCAGGCGCTGCTCGTCTTCGGTGCTGATGGCGTGGCCGTCGGACTGCTGCCGAATTTCGGTGATGGTTGTCAGCTTATCGTCGTTTACGTTGGGCTGCTTGATGGTTTTGCCGCTGCCGGCGTTCAGCATCTCATTCGAGAGCTTGGTAGTGCTTTCCTTAGCTGTTTTGGTGATTTTAGACATATCTCGGGTCAAGGGGCCGCGCCGGGCGCGGCAAAAAAAAGAAAAAAGCCCCGCAAACGTCAGGGCAGTCAAAAGTAGGGCATCAAAGTTACCAAATTGTTACCGAATGGCAACATCCTTGGTTCGGCGGCGGCAGCGCGAAGCGGAAGCCCCGGCCGCTGCCGCCGTTGCTACACCAACTCGCTCAAAGCCCGGCCAAAGGCGGCCTGCGCCACGCCCGTGCGGGCCGGATGCTGCGCGTGGGTGCGCTCCAACGCCGCGCCGATAATGCGCGAGGTATCCGAAAAAATGGCGGCGTCGGTAATTTCGGCCCCGGTTTCCATCAAATACGCGAACACCCGCGCCATGCCGCAGTTGGCAATAAAGTCGGGCACTACGCCGGTGTGGGCGTCGGCATACTCGCCGGTGGGGCCGAAGAATATCTCGGGGTCGGCGAAGGGCACGTTGGCCCCGCAGCTGATGACGCGCAGGCCGTTCGCAATCAACGTCTCTACTTGTTCGCGGCGCACGAGGCGCGAAGCGGCGGCGGGCACAAAAATTTCGGCCCCCAGGCTCCAGATTTTCGCGTTCACTTCCTCAAACGGCAGCACGTCGGGCGCGGCCAGGGCGTTGCCGTCGCGGTTGAGAAGCAGGTGCCGCACTTCTTCCAGGCTCAGGCCGTCGGGGCGCAGCAGGCCACCGGCCCGGTCGATGATGCCTACAATCTTTACGCCCTGCTCGGCCAGGTAGTAGGCCGCCGCCGCCCCCACATTGCCCCACCCCTGGATGATGGCGCGTTGCCCGGCCGGGGCTTCGCCCAGCCACAGGCGGTAGTAATGAGCCACGGCTTCGGCCACGCCGTAGCCGGTGATGAGGTCGGCAATGGTGTACTTACGAGCTACCGATGGCGAAAATTTCACATCTTCCACAACTTTCACCACGCCCTGCCGCAGCTGACCTAGTTTCTGGATTTTTTGGGGTTCGGTGGCGTGGTAATGGCCCGTCACCACCCCCTCCTGCGGGTGCCAAAGACCGTATTCTTCGGTGATGGGAATTACTTCATGGATTTCATCAACATTTAAATCGCCGCCGGTACCATAATAATTTTTCAGCAACGGGAAAACGGCCCGGTACCAACGCTCCAACACGCCGCGCTTGCGCGGGTCGGCAGGGTCGAAGTTGATGCCCGACTTGGCGCCGCCAATGGCTGGCCCCGACACCGTAAACTTAACTTCCATGGTTTTGGCCAGGCTTTCTACCTCGCGTTTATCCAGGCCTTTACGCATTCGGGTGCCGCCACCCGCCGCCCCGCCCCGCAACGAGTTTATCACTACCCACCCTTCCGCTTCGGTTTCCGAGTCCTTCCATTCAAATACGATTTCCGGGCGTTTACTCTCAAATTGAGTCAGCAGGTCAAACATTTTCAGCGGCAGTAAAAAAATAAAATTTCACATCAAAGATAGGCCCGGCCTCGTATTTGCAACGAAAGCAGTCAAATTGTACTTTAATAAATGGCTCGAAACCCTGTATGCTATTATTCTCACTTACGGGGCAGATATTTTTTACTATTTTTGCACCCTAGTCCGAAACTTTATCTAGGCGGAATACATTACTACGATTATTCTGCCAACCAACCCTCTTTTTCCCTCACTCCCTAATCTTTTTTAATGAAACCTCTTCATTCGCGCGTAGATGCGCAACAACTCGACCGCGCGGCGGCCATGCTCAAAGTGCTGTCGCATCCCAAGCGTTTGGCCATTGTTGACCTGCTCGGCAAGACCAAAGGCAAGGACAATCAAATGTCCGTTACCGACATTTACCAAGCCCTTGAGTTGCCGCAGGCCATTGCCTCGCAGCACCTCATCACCCTGAAAGACCGGGGTGTGCTGAAGTCCACTAAGCAAGGCACCAAAATCTACTATTCACTGGCTGTTCCGCAGCTGCTGAAGGTGATTGACACTTTGGAAGATTATTCTTCGAAGCTGTAGCCTATAGCTTTTAGTTTTGATAAGACGGCCCCCGCTACCGGGGGCCGTTTTTTTATGCCCCGTCGGGCTGCGGGCTTTCAAAGTTGTGTAGAAACTGTTGGTGCAGGGCCAGCACCTGCGGTATAAGCAACTGCTTTCCGTCGTTATGCAGCACGTGCTGGGCACGAGCCATCTTCTCAGCATCGGGAAGCTGCTGAGCCATAATGGCCGCCACCTGCTGGGGGCTGCGGTGCGGGTCGCGGTGCAGCAGGCGGGCTTGGCGCACCGCCACCGGGGCCACCACGGCAATTACCTGGTCGAGCTGTCGCCACGACTCGGACTCGAACATCAGGGCTGCTTCTTTTAACACATAGGCACTGCCGTCGGCCTGCCGGGCTGCGGCCCAGGCCGCAAAGTCATGACCGACTGCTGGATGCACTAGCCCGTTGAGTTGCGCCAACGCGCTGGGGTTGTCGAACACCGCCGCCGCCAGCCGGGGCCGGTCGAGTCGCCCGGCGTCGTCGAATACTGCCGCGCCAAAAGTAACGGCCAGCTGGCGGCGCAAGGTCGGGTCGTTTTCCATCAGCCCGCGGGCGCGGGTGTCGGCATCGTACACCGGCACCCCCAGCGCCTGAAACAAGCGGCAAATAATCGTTTTTCCGGAACCAATGCCGCCGGTGATGCCTATTTTGAGCATATTTTTCCTGATTTCTGCAGTTACTTTGCGTTGCGCCGGGGTGCCGCCACGGCCCGCAGGTGCAACCGCACCTCGCTCACAGCGGGCCGCACCTGCGGGGGCAAGGTGTGCAAGGCCAGCGTTTGGTCGGACGAATCGCCGGGGGCAGGAAAGTCGTTGGGCAGTAAGGGAAAACGGTCAGGCAAGCCGGCTATTACCGTTGCCGGGCCGCGAACCAGCAAGATAGCCGGCTCGAAACGAGCCAGGTAGCGCCTTTTTGGCCTAAAATTACTGGTGGAGCCCCCCAAGGTGTCATCGGCCAGTACCAAAGCAAGTCGGCGCGTAGCACGCCGGTCGAAAGCGAGGCGCAGCGTATCGCCGGGCCACTCCTCTACTTTTAACGGGTCGAGGGCGTTTTGCACGTCGCGCCGCACGCCGGCGGGCAGGTAGCGGGTACCGCCACGCGGCACGGGGTGCAACTCCAGCACACGCAGGCCCAGGCCCAAGTTGGCCCGCAGCAAGCGCCAGCCCTGGCCTGTTACGGTTACCGGCAGGCTGCGGAGCAGGGGCCGCAGCGACACAAACCGAGCGGTGTCGAAACGCCAGGTCAGGGGCAGGTCGAGGCGGGTGGTGTAGGTTTTATTGAGGGCATTCATCTGCCAGAACAGACCTGCTGCCAACAAGCAGGCCGTTACGGCCCGGTAGAAGCTGGGTTCCTGACTGGCGAAGGGCCGCAAAAACCAGCGGAGAAAGCGCCCCGCTCGCGTCAGTGGCCCAGTCATGACGGTGCGGTGGCTTAGCTAGCCAAGGCAGGTGTTTCGGCGCTGGTAGTGGCCTTGCTGCCCACCTCGCGGGCAATGGCCGAGCGGTCGAACCGCAGCTTGGTGCCCCGGTCCACTTCCACCACCACGGTGTCGTCGGTCACTTCCACTACCAGCCCGTGCAGGCCACCAATCGTGACCACCCGCGAACCTTTGACCAGCGACTCCCGGAATTTTTTGGCATCGGCCGTGCGCCGCTGCTGCGGCCGAATCATGAAAAAGTAGATGACCAAGCCGATGGCAGCCGGAAAAACCAGCTGCATAACACCTTCGCCAGAACCGATTTGCAGAAGCAGGGTAGCGTACATAACGTTTTACGTTTTGAGGTTTGAATGTTGTAGTGCTTCAGGAGTTGGCCCCGGCTGGCGGGCACCAGGCGCTGTCAGCAGCAACTGTTGCCTACAACCCAGAAACCAACTACAGGGACGGACCCTTATCGCCGGCATCCAGCACGTTGCCTTTGATGGTAATGGTGGTGGTGCTGGGCTGTGTGTTGGCCCGTACCGACACCGTTTTATTGATAAGGCCGTGCTTGCCCCGGCTGTCGAACTGTACTTCCATTTTGCCGGTTGCGCCGGGGGCCACCGGCTCTTTCGTCCAGTTGGGCGTAGTGCAGCCGCACGAGGCCGTAGCATCCTCAATGAGCAACGGCGATTTGCCAGTGTTGGTGAACATGAAGGTGTGCCGCACCTTGGCGTCGGCGGCAATATCCTTAAAATCAAACGACTGCTCGGCAAAAGTCATCACCGGGGCGTTGGGGTTGGGGGCGGCGTCTTCGCGCACCACGTTCGGGTTGTCGATTACCGGATTGGCGGCATCGGAGGCTGCCTCAGCAGCAGCGTTCATGCCCTTGGTGCCTACCTCGGGGGCTTTGTCGCGGTTGCAGGCGGTTAATAGCAGGCCAGCGGCCAATAATACAGAGAGTTTCATAAAAAATTGCGTTGTAACGCGGGTTGTTGGCAAGCGAAGCCATTGGAACAGGAAAAAATGCGGCGCAACGGCAGGCGGGCGCGGGATGCAATCCCCGCGCTACTCCTCACAAATTCCCAATCACCGACTGTGTGAATTCGCTGGTACTGGCCCGGCCGCCCAGGTCGCCAGTGCATTGTTCTTTGTTCATGAGCGTAGCCTCCAGGGCTTGCTCGATGCGCCGCGCTATTTCGTGTTCACCAAGATGTTCGAGCATCATCAACGCGGAGCGTAACAAAGCAGTGGGATTGGCTTTGCCCTGCCCGGCAATATCGGGGGCGGAGCCGTGAACGGCCTCAAAAATGGCCATATCATCGCCAATGTTAGCCCCGGCTACCACCCCTAGCCCACCCACAAGGCCCGCGCAGAGGTCGGACAAAATATCGCCGAACAGGTTGGTCGTCACAATCACATCAAACTGCTCGGGCCGAGTGACGAGCTGCATGCACATGTTATCGATGATTTTATCTTCGTAGATGATGTGCGGAAACTCGGCGGCGGCAGCCTTGCCTGCGTCAAGCATGAGCGTACCCGCCATCTTCAAGATGTTGGCCTTGTGGGCCAGCGTCACCTTCTTGCGGCCGTGCTTGTGAGCGTAGGCAAAAGCAGCGTGGCAAATTTTGCGGCAGCCCTCTTTTGAAATACGATTGAACGAGTCGGCAATGCCGTGGTGCTCGTCGTACACTTCGAGGCCTGAATATAACCCTTCGGTGTTTTCCCGAAACAGCACCAAGTCGATGCCTTCGTAGCGGGTAGCAATGCCAGGCGTGGTTTTGCTAGGTCGCACGTTCTGATAGAGGTCAAACTGCTGACGCAATGTCACGTTGACGCTGCGAAAGCCCTTGCCTACTGGCGTAGTTATCGGACCTTTGAGGCCTACCCGAGTTTTTGCCAGCGAAGCCAGCAGCGACGCCGGAATCAGCTCGCCCGAGAGGTCGAACGTGGATTGGCCGGCATTTTCAGTTTCCCAGCTTAGGGGTGCCTTCGCGGCGGCCAAAATATCGGTAACAGCCTTCGTTATTTCGGGGCCAATACCGTCGCCAGGAATGAGGGTTACGAGGTGCATTTTTTCAATGGGTGAATGGGTGAGGGAATGAATGAGCGAATGAGAATCTGACGCGGCAGCCCGCTGGCCATTCACTCATTCGCTCCTTCGCCTATTCACTCATTGGAGCTAAGCGCCCTTGCGCGAATTTATTTGGCTAATGAGCTGGTCCACATCGCCCAACAGCTGCTCGGCTTTGTTTTTGGCATCGGAAATAACCCGTTGGCCTTCGGTTTTGGCACTCGATTGGCCCGCGCCTTCGCGGCTGGTTACGAGGCTGTCGGTGAGGTCGGCCAGCACCGACCGGTAGCGCTCCAGCTGGTAACTGAGCCAGGAGCGGGTTTCGCGGCCCGTTTCGGGTGCGTAAAGCAAGCCGATGGCAGCCCCGGCAAGGGTGCCGCCCGCGAAACAGAGAATGCCGGTGGTGGTTTTGTTAGCCATTGGGCGATAAAGCGTTTGGATGGGACAAGAGAGGAGAATTGCCACCGCTGCCGGCTTGGCTAACGGCAACCGGCAAATCTGCCCACAAACTTAACGCAACTGCGCCGAAAGGGGTTGCCCGGCTGGCCAGGTTGCCAGCTACCGGAGTTGACTTGATACCTTGGGGTAAATCGATTCGAGCAAAGAAAACAGACGCCGGACGCCGACAACTACCTGCTATTGCCTGAGCCAGTTACTGATTATCCAGCAACCCTTTGCCCGACTTGCGAATGTCGCCGCTGGCAGCCAAATCCTGGGCCAGCTTATCGAGTACGCCGTTCACAAATTGCTTGCTTTTGGGGGTGCTGTAAAGCTTGCTGATTTCGATGTACTCGTTGATGGTCACCTTTACCGGGATGCTGCGGAAGAGCTGCATTTCGGCGAGGGCCATCTTGAGGATGATTTTGTCGAGTAACGCCACGCGCTCCACGTCCCAGTTGGGTACGGCAGCGGCGATGAGCTGCTCCATTTTGGCGTCGTCGAGCAGGGTGCGCCGGTAGAGGGTTTCGGCAAACTCGCGGTCGTCGGCCCAGTTGGCCGATAGGTTCATCAGTTCCTGCTTCTCATCGGCGCCGAAGGGCAACATCTTCAGAGTTTTCAGCACCAAGTTGCGCACAATGGGCCGGTTTTCTTCCCAGTTCAAGTCGATGGCTTCGAGCTGGCGGGGCAGGTGTTCGCCTTTGAATACAAATTCCTTGTAGAGGCTGCGGAGCAGCTCCATGTCGGTTTCGTAATCGGTTTCGGGCAAGCCGGTACGCTTGGCGGCGAGGTAAGCCTGCACGGTTTCGCTGGTCGCCATTTCTTCGCGCCAGGCCAGTTGCAGGGCTTCGTAGTCGTCGGCATCATTCCAGGCCAGCTTGCGGCGAATGGTGAGGTCTTGCAGCTGCTCGTTGGCCATGAGCTTGGCAATGGCTTGGTTTTCACCAAAAAGGCTCGCGTTGATGGCGTCCTCGCGCGGCCCGAGGCGGCGGCGGCCCTCGCGCTCCTTATCTTCTTCAATGGCCTGCAACAGCGCCGCAGGCACGTTCAGTAAGTGCAGGTACTGGTCGTGAATGGCCTCGGCCCCAGCCAGCAGCTGTCCAGCATGAAAGGTGTTTTCCTTCTTTACCTGCTTCTCGTAATAGTCGATGGCATCGGCCACAGCAGATTTTATCTCCTTATCTTCTAATTCATTGTCGAGCACGCCGGTGCGGTGCCAGTCCCGGAAGCGGGCCTCACCCATCTTGCGCTGCCCTTCCAGCAGCCGGCGGTCGGGGGCTACCTCAGCCGTCAGGTCGGGCTCGAAAGCGGCGGCAATGCGGTCTTGCGCCAGCAGCATATCGGCGGCCACCGCCTGCTGGTAGGCGTAAAGCGACTGCATAACTTTGATACGGAGGAGGCGGCGGTTGAGCATTGGTTTTAAGCTGGTAGCTATGAGCTGATGGCTGTTAGCTTTTGAAGTTTGATAGGTTTGGGAAAGACGAGGGCTAGCAGCTAATGGCTACCAGCTAACAGCTTAAAGTTAAAACGTCGCCTTCACCTTGCCGATGCTGGCGATGCGCTCTTCGGCCATTTTAGTGGCGGCAGCTTGGGGGTGGGTGCCCTCGTTCTCCGCTTTTTCGAGCACTTGCAGGGTGAAGTCGTAAATTTTTTCGGTTTGGGTGAGGGCACCCTGGCGGCTGCTGCCCACTACTTCAGAATAGACGTTGATGAGGCCGCCCGCGTTGATGAGGAAGTCGGGGGCGTACACAATGCCCCGGCTCACTAGCTCGGGGCCGTGCTCGTTTTCGTCTTTCAGTTGGTTGTTGGCGCAACCGGCCACCACCTGGCACTTGAGGCGGGCAATGGTGTCGTCGTTGAGCGTCGCGCCCAGGGCGCAGGGCGAATAAATGTCTATTTCCTGGTCGTAAATGTCGTCGAGGCCCACGGCCACAGCCCCGAAGCGGGCGGCTGCCGCCTCGGCGCGGTCGGCGTAGTAGTCGCTGACAATGAGCTTGGCGCCTTCCTTCTGCAAATATTCGAGCAAGTACGTGCCGACGTGGCCCACGCCCTGCACGCCAATGCGCTTGCCGGCCAGGCTTTCGGAGCCGAAGGCTTTTTTGGCGGCGGCCTTCATGCCCATGTACGTGCCGTAGGCCGTCACGGGCGAGGGGTCGCCGGAGCCGCCCATGGTTTCGGGCAGGCCCGCTACATGGCTGGTTTCCATGCGGATGTACTCCATGTCCTTGGTGGTCATGTTCACATCTTCGGCGGTAATGTACTTGCCGTTCAGGTTTTTCACGAAGCGGCCAAACTTGCGGAGCAGGGCTTCGGTCTTGATGGTTTTGGCGTCGCCGATGATGACGGCCTTGCCCCCGCCGAGGTTAAGGCCCGAGATGGCGGCCTTGTAGGTCATGCCCCGGCTCAGGCGCAGCACGTCGTTCAGCGCTTCCTGGTCGGAGGCGTAGTGCCACATCCGGGTGCCGCCCAGCGCTGGCCCCAGCACCGTGTTGTGGATGCCGATGATGGCCTTGAGGCCGGTTTCGTGGTCGTGGCAGAACACCACCTGCTCGTGGCTGTGCTCGGCAATCTGACCAAATAGGGAAGGCGGGGCGAGGGTTTGGACTTCAACCATGAGAACGCAGCGTGGGAATTTGGAGGGAAGGGTAAGTCGTAACTTTGTTACAAGCCGCAAAAGTACCGCCATTTCCCCTTCCAAGCCTTGCCTACCCGCGCCCTTTCCGCCGTCAATCCGTTCATATTTCGCTACAAATGGCACTTCCTGGGGGGTGTTTTATTTGTGGCCCTCAGCACGTTGTTGGCTATTTTTCCGGCCCAGCTGGTGCGCTATGCCTTCGATTTGGTGAACGAGGGCATCGACCTCTACCACCTGTTTGCGGGCACGC
Organism: Hymenobacter sp.; assembly: GCA_025356245.1. Taxonomy (GTDB): domain Bacteria; phylum Bacteroidota; class Bacteroidia; order Cytophagales; family Hymenobacteraceae; genus Hymenobacter. The sequence goes on along the minus strand of JANXUO010000668.1, from coordinate 2,710 downwards.
AGGCGCAGCACGGCGTGTACGAGCTGTTTGGGCGCAACGTGCTTTTTTACGGGATGCTGATTATCGGGCTGGCGCTGGCGCGGGGCATCTTCCTGTTCTTCATGCGACAGACGCTGATTGTGATGTCGCGGCTCATCGAAAACGACCAGAAGAATCAGATTTACCAGCACTACCAATCGCTGCCGCTCAGCTTTTACCGCCGGCACAGCACCGGTGACTTAATGTCGCGCATCAGCGAAGACGTGGGCCGCGTGCGGATGTACCTCGGCCCGGCCATTATGTACTTTATGCAGCTTGTGCTGCTGTTTGTGCTCATTGTGCCGCTCATGCTCATGGTGAACGTGAAGCTGACGCTCTACACGCTGCTGCCGCTGCCGGTGCTGTCGGTCAGCATTTTCTACGTCAACAACCTGATTGAGCGCAAGTCCGACGAGATTCAGAAGGCCTTGGCGGGCATGACGACCTTCGTGCAGGAAGCCTTCTCGGGCATTCGGGTGCTGAAGTCGTTCGTGCGCGAGGCCGACTCGCACGCCAACTTTGCGGCGGCCAGCAACCACTACAAAGAGAAGTCGCTGAGCCTGAACTTTGTGAATGCCTTGTTTTTTCCGCTGATTTTGTTTTTAGTGGGCCTCAGCACCATCATTACGGTGTGGGTGGGCGGGCAGGAGGTCATTCGCGGCACCCTCACTACGGGCAGCATCGCGGAGTTCCTGATTTACGTGAACCTGCTGACCTGGCCCGTGACGGCCCTGGGCTGGACGTCGTCGCTGGTGCAGCGGGCCGAGGCGTCGCAGGCCCGCATCAACGAGTTTCTGGACCAAAAAACCGACATTGTTTCGCGCCAGAACATCGCCCAGGAAATGCAGGGCGACATCGTGTTCGACCAGGTTTCCTTCACCTACCCCGACACTGGCATCCGGGCCCTGCGCGGGGTCAGCTTCCGCATCCGGCCGGGCCAGACGCTGGCCGTCATCGGCAACACGGGCTCGGGCAAAAGCACCGTTGCCGTGCTGCTTTGCCGCTTGTTCGACGTAACCGAAGGCAGCATCAGCATCGACGGCACTGACGTGCGCGACTACGCGTTATCCTCACTGCGCGAGCAGATTGGCTACGTGCCGCAGGACGTTTTCCTCTTCTCCGACACCATCCGCCAAAACATCAACTTCGGCCTCGACCACCCCGACGAGGCCCGGATGCTGCAAGCCGCCCGCGACGCCGCCGTGTACGACAACATCGTGGCCTTTCCCGAAGGCTTCGACACCAAAGTGGGCGAGCGCGGCATCACCCTCTCGGGCGGCCAGAAGCAGCGCGTGAGCATGGCCCGCGCCCTGGTAAAAGAACCCAAAATCCTGATTCTGGACGACTCGCTCTCCGCCGTCGATACCAAAACCGAGAACACCATCCTCACCGCGTTGCAGCGCATCATGGCCCACCGTACCAGCCTCATTATCTCGCACCGCGTGTCGTCGGTCAAGCTCGCCGACGAAATTCTGGTGCTCGACGACGGCGCCATCGTGCAGCACGGCTCCCACGAGGCCCTCATGGCCGACGCCGACGGCCTTTACCGGGCGCTGTACGAGCGGCAGCTGCAAACGGAAGAGGTGTAGCGCAGCGTTTGTAAGCCGTACATTAGCTGGAGCTTGCGCGTATGTAACTTCCAATTATTGGTTCTGCGTTGCGGCTCAGTAAATAATCGAACAGCGTTTTACGGATGCTATCTTGTTGTTGGATGATTATCAAATTGTTAAACACTTACTTATAATTCCCACAATCGATTGCGTGCTGCTCTTTTTTCTAATAAAATTATAATCCCAACATTTTACATCCCAACATTTTGATTATCACAGCACAATTAACCGCCCTTGATTTAAAATAATATCGCAACGCGATTGTATTTCTTGCTCCTTCATCATCCAATTGTTTTTTGCTGTGTATGTTCGTCCCAACGAAAGGCAAAGTTCCGGCTATTGGCCATATGCGGGGGCAGCGATTTTTCAAAAGATTTTTTCTTTTACACCTAATTCATTTCTTCGCATGAAAAATTTTCTTACCTGCCGGATGATGCAGGGGGGGGGGGCAAACTCCTCACAATCAAAAATTTAGCAACTGCGGCACTGATGCTCGGGCTTGCTAGCACTTCTCAGGCTCAGAGCGGGCCGGGTGGCAGCGTCCACCCAAACACGTTCAACATCTTTGACTGCTACCCCAACGGTAGGCCCGCAGCAGCACGAGCTACAAGTAGCCCCGGCAGCACCCCGATTGGCGGAACTGGCGGCACTACGCAAAACGCTGGGGTTGGCCCCACCGGTCCACGCTCCTACAACGGGTACTGCCACACGCCGAAAGGCACCCTGAAAGTGCTGGTGATTTATGCCGGGTTCACGAATGACAATGTGCTCAACGCTACGTCAATTCCCAGCAATAATAATGACCCGAATAATGCCTGGCCGCAAACCAACAACGCCGGTTACAATCGGGAGTGGGGTTATTCATTGCCTCCCAGCGCGGCCAATACTTTCTACACTAGTCCGACGCAATTCAGTGCTACGGCCACCGACCTCACGCTGTCGAACTTTTACTATCAGATGTCGCAGCACAATACCCAGCCGCTGAAAATGCTGGCGGTCAATTTTCCGATTCGGGTGAACGTCACGGCTACTACTGCCATCAACACCGGGGGTGGCTGGGGTGCCTACAGCCAGGCAGTGCT
>JANXUO010000657.1 GCA_025356245.1 Hymenobacter sp. | reverse complement strand
CCCCCTGCGGGAACTCCTGGCTGATTTCCTTTTCCAGCTCGGTGATGCGATTGCCGGGGTCGGGGTGGGTGCTCATGAATTCGGGCTGGCTGCTGCGGCCCCCTTCGGCTTGCAGCATCTGCATCACCTTAATCATGGAACGGGGGTCGTAGCCGGCTTTGGGGGTGAAATCGACGGCCAGCTTGTCGGCCTGCAATTCGTCGTCGCGGCCAAACTTGAGGCCCACCACCTTGGCAATGGCCGCGGCCACGGCGGCGCTGGCAATGGACGTGCCGGGGCGGTTGGGGTCGTAGGCGGCAATGCCGGCGGCCCCGGCCAGGCCCTGCGTTAGGTTGGCTTTGGCCACCTGCTGGGCCGAGTGCCGGCCCACCACGTGGCCAATCTCGTGGGCCAGCACCCCGGCCAGCTCGCCCTCGGTTTTGAGGTTTTTGAGGATGCCCTGGGTGATGAACACCTGCCCGCCGGGCAGGGCAAAGGCGTTGATGGTCTGGTCGTCGGCCAGCAGGTGAAACTGAAACTTGTAGGGGGTTTTGGTATCGAGGCCGTTGTCGCGCACCACCTTCTGCCCCACCTGCTCCACGGCGGCGCTGGCGTTGGCGTCCTGGCTCAGGCCGCCGTACTGGGCCGCCATTTCGGGCGCTGCCTGCACCCCAAGGGCAATTTCCTCGCCGGGGCTCATGCTGATGTGCTGGGTTTCGCCCGTCACCTCATTTTTTGAGGTGTTAAAAAAGTAGCCAAACAGCGAAACCGCTGCCACCACCAACGCAATGATAAACCGTAAATTAAGACGCATGGCAAAAAAGGGTGACGCGGGTGTTCGACCCGCGAAGTGTGGAGAAAAAGGCTTCCGAAAGCCCGGTTAAACGTAAACCAACGCCCGGCGTTGCCCTACCCTACCCGCCCAAAATCCTCACAGCGCCCGCCCAAATACGTCCAGCGCCCGGTCAGCATCGAGCCAGCGCGAGCGGTAGCCGGCCGTGGCCGGGCCGTGCAAGTACAGCACGCTGCCGCCCTTAATGGCCTGAATAATGGCCGCGGTTTCGGCCACCGGCAAGGCCGGACAGCCCTGGCTGCGGCCCAGGTGGCCGTGCTTTTTCACGAAGTCGTCGCACACGTACTCGGCCCCGTGCACCACCACGGCCCGCTTTTCGGCGTTGGTGTTGAAGCCGGGGTCAAGGCCGTGAAGCTTGAGGGAGAGGCCGTGCTTGCCCAGGTAAGTGCCGCGCCCGGTGCGGTAAAAACCTAGGCTGCTCTGCTCCGAGCCGTCGAGGTTTGAGAAGGCGGTGGCCACCACGTCGCCAGTGCCTTTGCCGTGGGCCACCAAGGTATTGAAGAGGGTTTTTTGTTGGGCCACGTCCACCACCCAAAGCCGCTTGAGGTGGCTGGGGCGGGTCAAATCAACCACCGTAAGCACCGACGAGCCGCTCATCTGGGGCTTGCCGGCCGTGGGCCGCAGGTTGTAAAACCCCAGCAGCGCCTCGCGGAGCACATCTTTGCTCATGCCTGTGCTACCCAAGCCGGCGCGAGTGTACAGCACCGACAGGCGCTGCTCGAACAGCGTTTGCACGTAAATTTTGCGGGCGGCGGCGGGCAGCCGGGCCATTGCCATGCCCAGGGCGGGCTGCTGCTGCTGGGCCACGGCGGGGCCGGCGGCCAACAGCAGGCCCGCCAACACCGCACCCGCGGCCCTAAGCCCCCTGGAAATAGCCGATGATGAGTCTGTTCGCATAATTGTGGGGCATTTACGCCCCCTTACGCTAAAATTGGCGCGTAGTTTTGAGGGCCGAAAGCTTAAAGTTACTTCTCCCCCGCCGGATGCCGCCGTTGCCCCTCTCTTTTTCGCGCTGTCGCAATTCTGCCGTCCTTTGGGCTGCCCTTTGGGCTGCCCTTAGCGCAGCCCCGCTGCTATTGGCCGGCTGCGGCCACGCCCTGCCCGCCATCGCTGGCTTCGACGCCCCCGCCTGGCGCTCCGACCCTTACGCTTGCCACAACCGCCGCGCCGCCCTCTTCGCGCCCCTGCTGGCCGCCCGCGAAACCCTCTACGAAGCCCGCGCCGACGACGTAAATGCCCTCCTCGGCCCTCCCGACGAAGAAGAGCTGCGTGCCAACACCGAAAAGGTATATTATTACTACCTGCGCCCTGGCACCCAGTGCAACGCCGGGCACGTCCGCTCGGCCGCCCCGCGCTTCAGCCTCCGCTTCGGCCCCCTGGGCACCGTCACCGAAGTGCTGGCCGACCCGCTGTAGCGCGAACTTTGCAGTTTGCACATTGGGCTACAAATCGCGGTCGCCACCATTATCGGCTTCACCGCCTTTAAAATACTGCATGGCGATGAGCGAGGTAACGACGCCCGTCATCGTACCCAGCAAAATGATGCCGAGGCCGCCAATGAGAATACCCAAATCGGCCCCGAACAGGTCGCGGGCCTCAATCTCTTCCACTACTTTTTTGCTGATGCCCCCCAGCAGCCAGAAAAAACCGCCGAGCATGACCGAGGCCACTAAGGCCGTGATGATGCCGGTGCCGAAGCCCGCCAGGTAAGCCAAGCTGTTGCCCCGGTCGGCTTTGAGGCGACGAATGGCCAGCACCACGCCCACTATCAAAATCGCAATATCGAGCGCACCGGCTTCAATGTTGCCCAAGAAGCCCGCAAAGGCGGCCACCGCAGTGTAGGCCATCAGCACCGCGCCGATGATGAGCCCCATGCGTACCCCGTTGCCTTCCGAAGTAAGCCGGGGAGCAGTGCCCCGAGCCGGGGAACCAGACGAAGGAAATGAGACAGTTGCCATGAGCGTAAGCAAAAAGGGTGAAGGCCGGCGCTGCCACACCAGCGGGCCAAATAGTGCCTTGTTATACCACCGGGGGCCGGCGTTGGTTGTGCGCAAGGGCACTAATGGCGGGCCAACGGGTGTTGGAAGCCTCCTGCCGGCCTGGTTTTGTGCGTAATTTTGCGGATGCAACGCGCCCGGTGGGCCCGTATTTTAATTGTTCATTAGATGATTTCGACCACCAATGTGAGCCTGCGCTACGGCAAGCGGGTTTTGTTTGAAGACGTGACGGCCAAGTTTTTGCCCGGCAACTGCTACGGCCTCATCGGGGCCAACGGCGCGGGTAAATCGACGTATTTGAAAATATTGTCCGGCGAGATGGAGCCCAACACCGGCTCGGTGGAAATGCCCGCCGGCCAGCGCCTAGCGGTGCTGAAGCAGAACCAGTTTGCCTACGACGACCAGGTGGTGCTGCAAACCGTCATTCAGGGCCACCAGCGCTTGGCGGCAGTGATGGCCGAGAAAGAGGCCCTTTACGCCAAGGCCGATTTTACTGACGCCGACGGCGAACGCGCCGCTGAACTCGAAGGCGAGTTTGCCGACCTCGAAGGCTGGAACGCCGAGTACGAAGCCGCCGAACTGCTCTCGGGCCTGGGCATCATCGAAGACAAGCACCACAGCCGCATGGCCGACCTCGGGGCCAGCGAAAAAGTGCGCGTGCTGCTCGCCCAAGCACTTTTTGGCAACCCCGACGTGCTACTGCTCGACGAACCAACCAACAACCTCGACGCCGAGAGTGTGCTCTGGCTCGAAAACTTCCTCGACTCGTTTCAGAACACCGTGATTGTGGTGAGCCACGACCGCCACTTCCTCGACGCTGTGTGCAACTACATGGCGGACCTGGACTTCGGCAAAATCACGATGTACCCCGGCAACTACATGTTCTGGTACGAAAGCAGCCAGCTGGCCCTGCGCCAGAAGCAGGACGTGAACAAGAAAACCGAGGACAAGCGCAAGGAGCTCGAAGAATTTGTGCGCCGCTTTTCGGCCAACGCCAGCAAGAGCAAGCAGGCCACCAGCCGCCAGAAACTGCTGCAAAAGCTTACCCTGGAGGAAATTAAGCCCTCGTCTCGCCGCTACCCCTACATCGCCTTCAAGCCCGAGCGCGAGGCGGGCAACCAGCTGCTGAGCGTGGAGAACGTGAGCAAAAAAGTGGACGGCCAGTGGGTGTTGAAAAACGTGAGCTTCACCCTCGACAAGCAGGACAAGGTGGCCATCGTGGGCCGCGACGACCGCGCCGCTTCGGCCCTGTTCGACATTCTGTTCGGCGAAGGCCAGCCCGACTCCGGCGAAGTAAAATGGGGCACCACCATCACGCCCAGCTACTTCCCGAAGGAAAACAGCAACTACTTCCAGGCCGACAACATGAACCTCGTGGACTGGCTGCGGCAGTATTCCGTTGAGAAAGACGAGAGCTTTATTCGCGGCTGGCTGGGCCGGATGCTGTTCTCGGGCGAGGAATCGCAAAAGAAGCCCAGCGTGCTGAGCGGCGGCGAGAAAGTACGCTGCATGCTCTCCAAAATGATGCTCGAAAGCGGCAACGTCCTCGTCCTCGACGACCCGACCAACCACCTCGACCTCGAAAGCATTCAGGCCCTCAACAACGGCCTGCGCGACTATTCCGGCACCCTGCTCTTTGCCAGCCACGACCTGCAATTCATCGACACGGTGGCCAACCGCATCATCGAGCTCACGCCCGACGGCATCATCGACCGCCGCATGAACTACGAAGAGTACCTGGCCGACGAAAATCTGAAAGCCCAGCGCAGCAAAATGTACCAATTGGCGTAAGGCTGGGCAGCCAGGCGGTAAAAAAACTCCCTTCCTCAGACGAGGAAGGGAGTTTTTT
>JANXUO010000395.1 GCA_025356245.1 Hymenobacter sp. | reverse complement strand
GCAAAATCGGTGACGACGGGGGCAACAGTGGGGGTCATGCGGCTAAGATACGGCTCCGGGCCAGGTGCGGGCAGCGACTTGCCGGGCCACGGGCCGGGGGCACCCCAAAAAAAGTGGCCCGCCGCCGAAAACGACACGGTTTGGCGCACCACCCCGGCACCTTTGCGCCTCACCTACCTCATTTACCCCGCCCCCATGCCCGACGACCTCACCCCCACCGCCCTGCCGGAATATTGGACTGCCCACGCCTTGTTCATGCCAGCCCCCGACCCCGCGCTGCTGGAAATGCTTGGCATCTTCTGCCCCCTGCTCGACGGCCCCACCAACCTCAACCTAACGCTGAGTGACTTGCATTCGGTGATGCGGCCGACCAGCGCCCTGGTCCTGGCCCGCGCCACGGCCAGTGGTGCTGGTCGCGCCGCCCGTGCTGCCCAAACGCTGCTCGCGTCCTTCGACACCATCAGTGTCCCCGCCCCCGCCCGCGCCGTCAGCGCCCTGCTCGCCATCAGCAGCGCCGATGCCGCCGAATTGCAAATGGACGAACTGACTGAAATCACCGAAACCATCCAACAGCACTTGGGGCCGGACGCGGAAATGATATTCGGCCACGGTCTGCACCTGGCGGCCGAAGGGGACGGGTTGCGGCTGATATTGCTGGTAGGTTTTGGGAGATGTTGAGGCTAATTCAATTGCTCTATTTAGAACTACATTTGCACACCAAACCGCAAAGCAACTCCTGTTTTATGCACCTCCCTGGCACTCCCGGCTTCATTGCTGAAAATTCCACCTTCGTGGAAAATGTTCTGGAACACCGATTTATCTACGACGTTAGTCGGCGTTTGCTGCTCGACCAGCATTTACTTGTCAATATGATGCGGTCGGAAGTGGACGCTTTTGGATTTGACTTCGTACTCTCGGCAGAAAGTCCCAACGGGGCCAATAAACGCCCCGTTTACGTGCAAATGAAAACGCGTTCAAACGCACTTTCCGGCACCAAATACGCCATTGCAGAGTCCTTGGGGAAGCTCGAAAATGCCTTCGTCGTATGGATGCTTTACAATTCAGACGATTTCGAGCCAATCTCCTACTACTGCTACGATTGCTCGGACCCAAACAAGCCATTCAATGAATTTCCTGCGAGTAAAAGAAGATTTAGAAAAGCCATCAAAATGCAAGAGGCCACGCACAAAGAACTGACGATTGAGCAACTAGTTGCGGTGCTTTTTCCAACTTTCACTCTTGCATGAGCACATACGCAGACATTGGTTTTACCGACCTCACGGAATACGTGAAATCCGAAGCGGCGGCCTTCCGGGCAGCCGAGGACTTGTCAGATAGTGATATGATTCAACTACACGTTTTTCAGAAAATTCTTCATTTTGCCGTCAAAGAAGGCTTCCGGGCAGATACCCGCACAATTGACCGGGTACTGCACGGCGAGGATGAAAACGCCGAATACGAAGACGAAGAAATGGGAAATTATTCTGACTGGCACTACATGGGCGAATTGATGGAAGCAATGGACCAGCAGATAGCCAAAAACGAATTGCCCGAAAAAACAACCCACTTGTACAAAACGTGGCTTTTTGAATCCATGAACTGCGACCCGGAGTTTTAGGACTTGTAACACAGCACAACCTAGTAGCTGTATTGTACTGTATGCCAGATTGCAACGAGTTCTTCGATGGTTACGAAGCCGTCCATCGTGAAAAGGGTACTGGACGACGAAGTTGAGGTGCCTTTGTAAACCTTGTTGTCCTTAATCGTGGCCAGAATGTCGGAACTTGACGAGGAGGTCCCCTTGAAAATTTTCCCGTCTTTGATATTGAAAACAACGTCGCTTGACGAAGACGACGTGCCCTTATAAACCTTGCCGCTGGACACATTGTATAAGGCGCTCGATGATGACGAACTGGTGCCTTGGTATATGCGTTCGCCCGACACATTGCAACTCACGTCGCTGCTGGAACTTGAGGTCTTTTTGTAAATCCTTCCATTCGACACATTGCAAATGACATCACTGCTCGACGAGGAGGTGCCTTTGTAAACTTTGACGGTAGGCATGGTACGTTTTGGTTTGTAAGCTGTGAAATGAATGATTCTGACAGCAAATATAGCGTGTAGATTCACGGGGCACTCACAACCATAATTTCCTAAAACTCCCAACCCAACGCGGGCGAGCGGCTTCATTGCCGCCCGCCCGCTTGTCGTTTAGCCCCCGCCTATCCGGCCCCGAAACCGCGAAAAACCGCCCCAAAGACCCATCCCAAAAAAATAAATTTCGCCCCTTTTTGAAAACGACACGCTTTGACACTTTGGCATCTCACCTTTGGGGCATCCAATCACCAAAACCCCTCAAAAGCCTGTGGCACTCTTCCGCATCACCGTCACCCACACCCGCATCACGAACGGCATCCGCCTCGAAAAAGGCATGAGCGTGGACGTGGCCTCGTCGTACTCCAACCCGCTCACTACCAACGGCGGGCATGAGGTGATTGACGCTTTCCAGCGCATTTACGGGCTTGACTTGGCCAAGGCTGGCAAGTCGGGGCTGGACGTGAAGAAGGTTAACTAGCGCGGCCCCGTGCCCCGTGTCGCCCGTGGCTGCGGATGGCCCGCCTGGCGCGGCATAACTTCGGGCCGCCGTCATCGGCCCCGCCGGCCTTTTGCTGGACACGCACCCCCACCCCCTGCATGACCGACCCCACGCTCCCCGCCCCGGCCCCGCCCACCGCCGACCTGCTCCACGGCCCGTGGCCGCCCTCGCCGTTTCCGGCGGCCCGGCAGCCGCTGCCCGATGCGCCGCAACGCCCCGCGCTGCCGACCGCCCCCGACTGGCATCGCGTCATCAGCGCCAACGAGCGGCACCCGTACTTCAACGCCGTGAGCTACTTCTCGCAATGCTACGGGGTGCTGCCCTGGTGCCGGCTGTTCCGCCTCAGCGACCAGCAGCCCAAGCCCAAGGCCGCCCTGCTCGCCCACCTGGCCGCCCACTTCGACCTGCGCCACGCCGCTGTGGCCCACGCCGAGTTTTTCCGCGACGCGGCCAGCACTGCCCAGTACCCGCACACGGCCCTGCTGCTGGCCCCGCACCTGCTGCTCGAACTCGACGACGAGGAAATCTTCCGCGTTGGCTCGCACACCGACGTGTGCCTCTACTATTCGGCCGCCACCGACCCGGCTTTGTTGCAGGAAATCACGGAGTTGCTGCACCGCCTGCTGCCGCCGGGCAAGGAGCCGGTCAGCCCCGAAAACACCATTTACGTGCTGCAAGCCAGCGACATGGGGGGCATCGAGTTCGATGCCGTGGCCTTCACCGTGCCCGCCGTGGACCTGGCCACCCACTACAACGACGACCTGCCGCCCGTCCATGCCGCCCTGCTGGCCCGCCTGCAAGCCCCCCACGACAAGGGCCTCGTGCTGCTGCACGGCCCGCCCGGCACCGGCAAAACCACCTACCTGCGCCACCTCTGCGGCCTCGTGCCCGACAAGCGCAAGCTCTTCGTGCCCCCGCACCTGAGCGCCCAGCTCACCGACCCCGGC
>JANXUO010000614.1 GCA_025356245.1 Hymenobacter sp. | reverse complement strand
CTTCTTAATCTCCACGTCCGTGACGGCGAGCGGGGCGGGGCGGATGGCCTCCAGGGCGGCCTGGGCGGCGGCTTCGGTCACAAAAAAGCCCAGGGCCTTGAGGCGCTCCTGCTCGTCGGGGGCATCGTCGGCGGCCTTGGCCTGCTTGGGCGGCGCAATGTGGCTGAAGAGCGTGCCCCGGTACTCGGTGCGCAGCACCCAGTAGGGCGCGGGCCGAAAGTTCTGAATTTCGTGGTGCCGCGCCACCAGCAGGGCGAGCGTGGGCGTTTGCACCCGCCCGATGCTCAGCAGCTGCTTGTCCTGGTAAGTGGTGTACTTGAGGGTGAAGAGGCGCGTAGCGTTGAGGCCCAGCAGCCAGTCGCCCACGGCGCGGCTTTTGCCGGCTTGGTACAGGTTGTCAAATTCCTTGCCGTCGCGCAGCTGCTGAAACCCCTGCCGGATGGCCTCCTCGGTGAGCGACGAAATCCAGAGGCGCTTGACGGGCTTGCGGCACTTGGCCTCCATCAGCACCCAGCGCTGAATCAACTCGCCCTCCTGGCCGGCGTCGCCGCAGTTGATGACCTCCGTGGCCCCGGCCACCAGCGTTTTGATGGTGTTAAACTGCTTCACTACGCCCGCGTCGCGCCGCATGAGCTTGATGCCGAACTGCGCCGGAATCATGGGCAGGGCGTACAGGTTCCAGCGCTTCCAGGCCGGGTCGTAGTCGTCGGGCTCCTTAAGCTGGCAGAAGTGGCCGAAGGTCCACGTCACCTGGTAGCCGTTGCCCTCGTAGTAGCCGTCCATTCGGCGGGTGGCCCCGAGGACGTTGGCGATTTCGCGGGCCACGGACGGTTTTTCAGCTACACAAACAACCACAGCTTTGCACGAATTTTAGCGGTTGCCCGGATTGGTTTCCGGCCGCCGGAATGCAACAAAAGTAGGGCGCGAAAAAGTCGTTTGGGGCCGCGGCGTTTGCGCAGTGGGTTGACTTGGCAGGCCCGTGGCAGGGGCCACGCAATACTGGCCCTCCAGCGGCGCTGGCAACCGGCACCTCACCCCCAAATTTTTGGTCTTCCGCACATCGTGGCTGCTATGCGGTTGGCGCGGGCCTGCGTTGCGGCCACAAACCACCCAACGCAAGCGGGCGCTGGCCGCCCGCCCCTACCCGGCTTCGGCCAGCGCGCCCAACAACTCGTGGTGCAGCACCGTGGCCAAGTGGCCGGCTTCGTGGAGGCGGGCGGCGGCGTAGGGCAGAGCTTCGGCGGCGTCGAGACGACCTTCCCACTCACCGAGTTGGGTAAGTGTTTCGATGCGGGACAAGGAGTGGTGCAGAGGACCGTCGAGGCGGGCGCGCAGGGCTGGCACCAGGGCCGCGTTGGTGGCCTCGGCGGGCTGCAACAGCAGTAAATCCTGGGCCACAAGGGCCAGGCGGGCTAGCAATTTGCCCTCGGCGGGGCTCAGTTGCCGGGGGGTCGAATCCATAAGGGTCAAGCTGCCTACAGGCACCCCGTTGGGCGAGCGTAGGCACTGGGCGGCGTAAAAATGTAACGCCAGCTGTCGCCCCACAAACGGGTTGATGAGCACCGTGGGCGCGGTGGACAGGCTTTCGAATACGGTGAGGCTGTTTTGCCGCACGGCCACCGAGCACAGGCAATCTTCGCCCTCGTTTTCATCGTCGGCGGCGCGCACCAGCGTGAGCACGGCAACGGGCACGTCGAGCAGCATGCCCACAATGCTCACAAAATCGTTAAAAAGGGGCTGTTCGGGCGTCCCCAGTACCCGGTAGGGCCGCAGGGCCTCCAAGCGCTCGTGCTCGTGAACCGGCAGCAAATGGGGGTGATATGGAATATTCATCGCTCACAACTGACGAGGACTGCGCGGAGCTGCGAGCCAATTGCAAATATACTAATTTGTATACAAAGCACTTCCGTAAGGTCGTACCCCGCCCCGCACCAGACCCTGAAGGCCACCAAAAGCTGGCTGGGGTACCAGCTGCACGGGTAGCCTTGGGGCGGCAAATATTGCGCGAACCAGCCACCGCCCCCAAGGCCGCTAAACCCCGAACTCCTTGATGGTGGCCTGCAACTCGCGGTGCAGGGTAGCGGCGAGGTAGCCCGCCTCATCAAAATACGATTGCTGGTACTGCTGGGCGGGCGTGGTTTCGGCGCTGGGTTCCCAACTGCGGAGCTGGGCCAGGGTTTCGAGGCGGGTGAGCGAAGGCACGAGGGCCGCATCGAGGCGGGTGCGCAGGGCTTCGGTCAGGGGAGAATTGTTGAGCAGGGCGGCTTGCAGCCGGAGTAAGTCTTCGGCCACGGCGGCGAGCTGGGTGAGCAAGTGGCCTTCGGCTTCCGAAAACTGCCGGGCTACCCGGTCGATGACGCAAAGGGTGCCCAGGGGCTGCCCGTCGGGGGTGCGCAGGGCCTGGCCGGCGTAAAATCGTAGCTGCATTTGCCGCGTTGCCAGGGGGTTGATGTTGGCGCAGGGCTGGGCCACCAGGTCATCGAACATCGTGAGGCCATCCTGCAAAATGGCCACCGAGCAGAGGCTGTCCTCGCGGTTCGCCCCGGTGGCCTCGGGCAGGCCCGCGTTGCCGACGAACACCACATCAGCAGCCCGCACCAGCGACACCAGCGCAATGGGCGCGGCAAAAAGCTTGGCCACCACGCCCACCAGGTCGTTGAAAAGGCCCTGGCCCGGCGTGCCCAGCACTTGATAGGGCTGCAGCGCCTGCAAGCGCTGGTGTTCGAACGAAGGAATAAGAGTGGGGTAAGCAGCAGTATCCATGAGAATTATTGGGTCTTCCTCAAAGATACCGCGTGAGCAGCCCTTTGTTGTGCATGGCACCATAAACCAAGGCCAGCTAAGAGCCTGTTATGCACTATTGACGTGTCTGGCCAGCATAATACAGGCAAAAACGACAAAATGCAGCTGTTGCAAGGTTTGGCTCAGGCGCTCGTGGTCGCGGGCGAGCCGCCGGAAGCGGCTGCACCAGGCAAAACTGCGCTCAACCACCCAGCGACGCGGCAAGAGGACAAAGCCGGTTTGTCCTTGGGGCTTGGTTATCACCTGCAACTCAATGTCGTGTACCGCTGCTTCGTATTCCGGGCCTCCGCCCGTATAGCCTTGGTCCCCAAAGCCGACTGTGACGGTTTGCCCCGTCACTTCCTGCACCTGTCGGCACAATTCGCCCACCTGGGCGCGCTCCTGTTCGTTGGCCGGGGTGACGACCACGCTCAGCAGGTGCCCCAGCGTGTCGACGGCGATGTGGGCCTTGCTGCCTTTG
>JANXUO010000583.1 GCA_025356245.1 Hymenobacter sp. | reverse complement strand
CGGCCCTGCTCGGCAGCGCGGGCACGGGCACTACCCCCTCCAGCGTGGCGGTGAGCGGCACGACGGCCTACGTGGTGAACAACAGCAGCGACCTCTTGCAGGTGTTCGACGTGGCCAACCCGGCCAGCCCGGCCCTGCTCGGCAGCGTGGGCACGGGCTTCGGCCCCGCCAGCGTGGCCGTGAGCGGCACCACGGCCTACGTGGTGAACCAGAACAGCAACACCTTGCAGGCATTCTCTTTTCCCGGCCCGCCGCGCACGGTAGCCGTGAACGCCGATGGCACCTTTGCCTCGGTGCCGATGCCCGCCGCCCCCACGCTGAGCGTGAGCGGACAGAGCCTGAGCATCACGGGCGGCAACACCGTGACGCTGCCCACCGGGGCCGACAACCTCGGCAACCACACCGCCACCCAGGCCCTGAACCTGCAGGGCCAGGCCCTCACCGGCACGGGCAGCAGCATCAGCGGGGTGGGCGTGGGCATCCGGGCCGATGGGGGCCTGAACCTGGGCCAGAACACCACCGGCAACAGCATCTACCTGGGGGCGCGGGCCGGGGGCGGCATCAGCGGTGGCACCGGCCGCAACACCTTCTTGGGCTTTGAAGCGGGCCTGAACGGCGGCACGGGTAGCAACAACAACACCCTGCTGGGCTACCGCGCGGGCTACAACGGCAGCGGCGGCACCTTCAATGTGTATCTGGGTGGCTTCAGTGGCTACACCAACGGCGGGGGCAGCAGCAACGTGTTTGTGGGCTACAACGGCGGCTACCACAACACGACCGGCAGCAAGAACACCGCCCTGGGCGACAACAGCGGCCCGGCCAGCGGCAGCGGCACCATCACCAACGCCACCGCCCTGGGTGCCGACGTGACCCTGACCCAGAGCAACACCGTGGTGCTGGGCAACGGGGCCAGCGTGGGCATCGGCACCAGCGCCCCCGGCGCGAAGCTGGACGTGACCGGCGGCAGCATTAAGATAAGCACCGCCGGGCAGGGCTACGGGGTTATCTTCCCCGATGGCACCACCCAGACCACGGCCGCCATCACCACCGCCGCCACCACGGCTAACAACGGCCTGACCAAAACCGGCAACAACGTGGCCCTGGGTGGCACCCTGGCCGGGGCTACCGACGTGCCCCTGGCCGGCAACAACCTCAGCTTCTCCGGCAGCAGCGGCAACGTGGGCATCGGCACCACCACGCCAAGCGCCCGGCTAGAAGCCAACGGCGACTTCAAAGTGAGCACGGGCACCGCCAGCAGCGGGCAGGTAGCGCAGACTTACGCGCCCGGCAGCACCAGCACCGGCGACCCCGGCCAATCCTTTACGCTGCCCACGGCGAGCAGCATCACCAGCCTGGGCCTCTATACTTCCTCGGCCTTTGGCAGCACTACGCTCACTATCTACCAGGGCGCGGGCATAGGCGGAGCGGTGCTGGCAACCCAGGCAGTCACCGTTGGGGCCGGCACCCCGGCCCTGGTGACGCTGACTACCCCGCTGCCCCTGGCGGCGGGCCAGTACACGTTTATCTTCACTGGCAACTTTGGCGGCATCCAGTCAAACAGCTCCAACCCCTACGCCGGGGGCACCGCCTACGGGGGCGGCTCTAGCCTTGCCAGCGTTGACTTTGGCTTTGCGGTTAACTACAGCAGCACGACCAATACGACGCTTTATGCCGCTTCTGGCGGCAACGTGGGCATTGGCAGCGCCACCCCCGGCGCGAAGCTGGACGTGACGGGCGGCAGCATCAAAATCAGCACCGCCGGGCAGGGCCTTGTCTTCCCCGACGGCAGCACCGAAACCACCGCCAACCGCGCCCTCTCCATCAGCGGGCAGAGCCTGACGCTGGGCGGGGCCGGCGGCAACACCATCACCCTGCCCACCAACACCGGCCCCACCGGCGCTGCCGGCCCGCAAGGCCCGGCCGGGCCCACCGGCAACACGGGAGCCACGGGTGCCCAAGGCCCCATCGGTAACACGGGCGCCACGGGTGCTACCGGCCCCCAAGGCCCCATCGGCAACACCGGCGCTACGGGCAACACCGGTGCCCAGGGTGTAGCCGGTCCGGCCGGAACCCAGGGTCCCATTGGTAACACGGGGCCAACCGGAGCCACCGGAGCCACCGGCCCGCAAGGCCCTATTGGTAACACCGGGGCTACTGGCGCAACTGGTGCTACCGGCGCACAAGGCGTAGCCGGGCCAACTGGCACCACAGGAGCTACCGGGGCTACGGGTACCACTGGGGCCACCGGCGCGGGCTACGGCGGCACCAGCACCACGCTCAACACCATTTCCACGGGCGGCAAAAACTTTACTACTGTCCAAAGCGGCCTGGCCTACGTGGCCGGGCAGCGGGTGCGGGTAGCCAACTCGGCCACTGCGTATGTGGAAGGCACCGTGACGAGCTACACGGGCACGTCGCTGGTACTGACCGCTGACCGCGCCATCGGCAGCGGCACCCCCACCAGCTGGACCATCGGCGTAGCCGGTGACCAGGGCGCTACCGGAGCCACCGGCCCGGCCGGCACCAACGCCACCGTAACCGCCAACAACGGCCTGACCGTGGCCAGCGGCAACGTGAAGCTGGGCGGCACCGCCCTGAGCGCCGCCACCGACGTGCCCCTGGCCGGCAACAACCTGACCTTCTCCGGCACTACTGGCAAGGTGGGCATCGGCGGCAGCGCCGCGCCTACCCAGACGCTGGACGTGGCCGGCACGGCCACCGTGAGCGGCAACGTGGGCCTGGGCACGGCCCCCGGCACTGCCAACCAGCTGCGGGTGGCCAACACCCAGACCACCTCCGTGCCCGTGGACCAGCAGCACAGCCTGCAGCTGGAAGTGCGCCAGGGCAGCGGCAACAAGTCGATGGGCTTGGGCGTGTTGCCCAACGGCTACGGCATGATTCAGGCCAAGGAAACGGGCGTGGGCTACTACCCGCTGCTGCTGAACCCGGTGAGTGGCAACGTGGGCGTGGGCACCACTGCCCCGGCCCAGCTGCTGGAGCTGGGCTCTACCACGTCGGCCCGCTCGGCCCTGCTGCGGCTGGGGGCCGGCAACGGTGCGGCCAGCCGGCAGTGGGAGCTAGGGGTGCAGGTGAATTCCGGCAACCTCAACGACGTGAGCGGGGAGAACTACGACTTTGCGGTGCGCGATGTTTCGGCCGACGCCACCCGGATGCTGGTAGAGTACAGCACCGGCAACGTGGGCATCGGCACCACCGGCCCCACGGCCTTGCTCGACGTGAACGGCAGCACCCGCCTGCGGGGCCTGACCACGGCCGGCCTCGTGACTACCGACGCCAGCGGCAACCTGGGCAGCATGACAGAGCCGACTACGGCCGCCGCCCTCACGGCCGTCGATAAGCGACAGGTGGCCCCCGCCGACCACCCCACGCAGCGCGTGACGGCCGGCTTCGGCACCTACGCCAACAACAGCGCCACCACTCCCTTCGCCGACTTCCTGCACCTGCGCAGCTACACCGACGGGTCGGGCGGCAATGATAACCTGCTCGTATTCAACAAAAGCGCCCTGGGGATGCGCCTCTACCAGCAAGCCTACGGCTCGACCACGGCCTACAGCACCTACAAGGACGTGCTGCTGGCCGACAACGGGGCCACCGCCGGCTACCTGCCGCGCTACACCACCGGTGGCACCACCGTGAGCGTGGGGCAGTCGGCCGTGTTTCAGGATGGCAGCGGCAACGTGGGCGTGGGCACCATCACCCCGGCCCAGCGGCTCGACGTGACGGGCGGCAGCATCAAAATCAGCACCGCCGGGCAGGGCCTCATCTTCCCCGACGGCAGCAGCCAGACCACGGCGAACCGCGCCCTCTCCATCAGCGGGCAGGACCTGACCCTGGGCGGGGTCGGCGGCAACACCATCACCCTGCCCACCAACACCGGCCCGGCCGGCCCGGCCGGGCCAACGGGAGCCACCGGCCCGCAAGGCCCCGCCGGCGCTACTGGCCCGGCTGGCAGCAACGGCACAAATGGCACCAATGCCACCGTGACGGGCAGCAACGGCGTGAGCGTAGCCAGCGGCAACGTGAAGCTAGGCGGCACCGCCCTCACCGCCGCCACCGACGTGCCCCTGGCCGGCAACAGCCTCACCTTCTCCGGGGCGACCGGTAACGTGGGCATCGGCACCACGGCCGCCCCGGCCGCCTCGGCCAAGCTGGAAGTGAGCAGCACCACCCAGGGCTTCCTGCCCCCGCGCATGACCACCGCCCAGCGCGATGCCATCAACCCCGGGGCCACGGCCGCCGGCCTGCTCATCTACAACCTCGACACCAAAGCCAGCAACCAGTGGAACGGCACGGCCTGGGAAGTGACGACTGCCGCCGCATCGGGCGCGTTTCCGGCCGGTAGCCCCGTCGCGTTTGCCTACACCGGCGGCACCCAAACCTATACCGTGCCGGCCGGCGTAACCAGCATTCAGGTGACGGCCACCGGTGGCGGCGGCGGCGGCACCACCACCGGGGCCGGGGCCCCGGCCGGGGCCGTGGTATCAACCGTTTTACCCGTCATTCCGGGCGAAGTGCTGACCGTAGTGGTCGGCGGCCGGGGCGGCGACAGGGTTGTTGGTGCCGGAGGTGCTGGGGGCTACAACGGCGGCGGCAGCATGGGTCAGGTGTATTTCGGCGGCGGCGGCGGCGGCGGTACCGACCTGCGCAGGACCCCAGCCAATGGTGCCACCGGC
>JANXUO010000580.1 GCA_025356245.1 Hymenobacter sp. | reverse complement strand
CTTGGGCGGCTCCAGGGTGGTGTGGCGCTCGCGTTCCTTGGTCAGGTCGAGGCCGGTGCTGAGCAGGGCGGCCTCGTTGGTGGGGTACAGGATGTTGGCGTAGCGGGCCAGCTCGGCCAGGGCCCCGTTCAGAACCGTGCGGTAGCTGCTGAGGGCGGCGGTTTGCTCGGGGATGGGGCTTTTGATGGCCGCCGCCGGGCCGTAGTTGGTCAGCGCCGCCCGAACGGCGGTCACGTAGGGCGTGGCGTCGGGGAAGAACGGGTTTTTGGTGAGCTTGTTGGCGCAGTTCAGGGCCAGGGGGCCAATTTTATCCTTGGCAAAGTCGGAGTAGCTGGTACGGAGCAGACGGCTCATGGGAAAACAAGGGTTGGTGAGGAAAAACAGTAAGCAACAAGGCCCGCGGGCCGCGACGCACCCGGTTTCTTCGTCGCCACACGGCGCCCCGGTGCCAGCGGCCGCCGCGCGGGGCGCGGGGGCGAGCGTTTTCCGGCCGTCGGGGAGCACATCCCGGCCGGGGAACGGCGTGTTGCCGGGCCGGGACAACGTTTTCCGGCCCGACAAAATTGTTTCCCTCCCTGGCAAAATTGTTTTCCGGCCCGGCAAAATTGTTTCCCTCCCCGGCAAAATTGTTTTCCGGCCCAGGAAAACGGCAACCCCGCCCAGGAAAACGGCAACCCCGCCCAGGCCGGCCGCCACCGGCGGCGGCTTGGCGCTGTTCCGCGCCGGCTGCCCGGCACCAAAGCGGGCAACAGGCCCCAACACGGCACGACACAGCAGCCACGGCGCACGTTTTAGCACGCGGGCGGGCACTGGGCGGGCCGGCAAGGGCGTAGCCGTCGGCTTGCCGCCCACGGTTTGCAACTGCCTCCCCCCCACTTGCCTACCCGTGCCGCACCCTGCGGCAAGCCAAATATAGCACGGGCTTATTTAGTTCTTCATCTTTTCCTAATAAACCACCTTTGTGCGCTACCTCGAAAGGGTTGCACAATCCGGCCAGGGGTTGACAACCAACAGGAGCTTATCCCCGGTCAGGCCGGCGAGGTCAACCGAACCCAACGGGGTTCTACCGCCGTTGCGCGGTTGTTGTGCGGCGGCGGTGGAACCCCGTTGGGGTTCGGGTGTCGGTTGTCCGTTCTTACCGGGGGTAGGCTTTGCCAACCCCCGGCTGTGTTGTACAACCCCTTCGGGGCAGCGCGTTGCATGGGGCAGGAAATTGAGGTTTGCGCCCGCCGTTGCCCGGCACGCCGGGCGCGGCGGTGGGTTTGGGCGGGGGCCAACGGGAGGCGCTGGCTTGAAACCGGCGTTGGCCCGCGCTGCCGGGCGCCCCCTCCCCTAGTGCCCGTGCACCGCCACCACTTGAAACAGCGAGTTGGTGCCCACCACGCCGCGCTCGGCGCTGCCGCTGTAGTTGGTGGCGAGCCGCCCGGCGGCCGTGCCGCCCACGGCCGACCAGGTGGGCCCAAACAGCACGGGGTTGGTCAGCTGCGCGTTGGCGCCCTCAAACAAGCGGAGCAGGTTGGCTTGCAGGTGCAGCTCGGGGGTGTGGCCGGCCTGCACTTGCAGCAGGCTGCCGGCGGGCAGGGGCGGGGCCACCACGCGCAGGTTGTTGGGCCGCCGGAAATCGCCGATGTGGTAGGCCAGCAGGTGGGTGCCGGTGTCGCCCGACTGCGGCGAGGTGCCTTCCATTTGCAGGAAGATGTAGCCCTGGTTCCAGCTCCAGAACATGGCGTTTTCCGGAGCCAGGGCGCCCGTCTGAGCCCCGGCGGTGTTGCGCTCCTCGTCCACGCCAATCAGGAAGGAGACGCCGGTGTAGTCGCCCACCGGGATGTCGGGCAGCACGAGGTGCTTGCCGTCGGGCAGGGCGCTGCCCGGCGCGGTTTCGCGGACGAGGAAGTAGCTCTCGGGCACGGCGTACGTGCTGCCGTCGGCGCGGCGCAGCACGAAGTTGGAGAGGTAGTAGTTGAATTTGGTGACCGTGAAGGCCTCGCCCGCCGGGCTGGTGTAGGTGCGCGTGTCGAGCACCAGCGGGTCGGGGCCGACGACGTTCTCAATGGTCACGGCCAGCGGGCCGGTGGTGGCGGCCGGGGCGGGCTCGGGGGCGGTTTTTTTGCCGCAGCCGCCCAGTGCAGCCACCCCCACGCTCAGCCAGGTAAGCAGTCGGAAACAGTTCATAAACAAAAGTAACACAGGCGGCAGTAGCGGCGCGGCCCGGCCCACAAATGCGGCCGCTCCCGCCGAAAACCACGTTGGCGACGGCGGTAAAGCCACCGGGGCCTGCTTACACGTACATCCCAACGCGCCGGCCGGCCACGGCCCGGTTGTTGGTTTTAACCTCAGCTTCGAGGTGCCGGGTAAGTAGCGGGTACTTTTGCAGCTTAATTGCGTCGCGCAGCCCCGCACCGGCTGCTTTACCGGCAACGTCACGGGCTAACGCTTTTATTTATACGCTATTTTAACCGCAAGACCGATGAATAAACTATTAGGTTTTCTGGTCGCGCTGGTCCTCAGCACCGCGCTGCTGAGCAGTTGCGACAGCAACAAAACCAACGCTGTTGCCGCCACCACCACCGGGTGGCTGCCGGCCCCGGCGGCCGCTGCCGCCGCCCACCCGGCGGCGGACAGCGCGGCCCCCGCCGCGCACCAGCTGGCCGCCCTGAACGACGCCGTGGCCCGGATGGACGCCCTTCGCCCAACGGGCAACACCGACCACGACTTTGCCCGCCTGCTGCTCGAACACCACCGGGGCGCCATCGCCCTGGCCGACC
The DNA here is from genome assembly GCA_025356245.1 of Hymenobacter sp. GTDB lineage: Bacteria > Bacteroidota > Bacteroidia > Cytophagales > Hymenobacteraceae > Hymenobacter. Next base: position 2,722 of record JANXUO010000580.1, on the reverse strand, counting down.
TGGAGCTGCGCGACGGCCGCGACGGCGCCATGCAGGCCATGGCCACCAAAATCAAGGCCGACCAGCAGAAGGAAATGGCCGAGATGGCGCCCCTGGCCGGGCGCCTCGGCGCGGCCCCCGCCAACTACCAGCCCCAAAACCCGACCGACCCCTTCACCGCCCAGCTCAAAGGCGTCCTCACCGCCCTGGTGCAGCAAATGCCCGCCCCCGTGGCCGACCCCGACATGACGTTTAACCTGCTGATGACGGTGCACCACCAAAGTGCCATCGGCATGGCCAGGGCCGAGCTGGCCCACGGCCGCGAGCCCGGCCTCCGGCAGCTCGCGCAGGGCATGGTGGCCGCCGAGCAGAAGGAAATTCAGGAGTTCCGGGACTGGCACACCCGCAACGCCGACAAGCTGACCCCGGCCGCCGCCGTCCGCTACGAGTGCCCGATGGGCGACGGCGGCAAGAGCGCCACGCCCGGCAGCTGCCCCAAGTGCGGCATGGCCCTGAAGAAGAAAAACTAGCCGCCGGCCGGGCTGCCCGCGGCTACGCGCAAAACCCCCGCCTGCTACTCCAGCAGCACCCGGCAGTGAGCCAGGGCCGTGGCCCCGCGCCGCAGCCGGGCTACGTAGGCACCGGGCGGCAGCCCGGCCGTAGGCAGCGCCAAGGCCAGGACCCCGCCGGGCACGGGCAGCGCCCGCACCAGGCGGCCCAGCGCGTCGCACAGTTCCAGCGTAGCGGGTGGGCTGCCTAGGCCCGTCAGGTGCAGGGCAATATCCGCGCCGGGGGCGGCCGGTGTGGGAGCCGCCCAGAGGCTAACCGCAGCGGCCCCGCCGCCAGCGGCGGGGCGGGCAGTGGCCAGCGGGGTGCCGCGCATATCCCAGCGGGCCAGGTAGCCGAGCCAGGTGCCGTTGCCCCCGGCGGCGTTGGCCTTGCCGCAGAGTACGAGCGTACCGTCGCCCAGCCAGCGCCAGTCGTAGGGCCGCACGTTGGCGAAGGCGTTGCTCAGCAGCGAGTACGCCCCCAGGCGGCGGCCGTTGAGGTCGAGTTGCACCAGGGTGGTTTCGGGGGTGATGGGGCCGGCATCGGCCAGCAACACGGCCAGCGTGCCGTTGGGCAGCAGGCGCACCCGGTAGGCGTACTGGCTGCGCACGATGGAATTGAGGAAGCCCGGCGGGTGGCGGTAGGCCCAGAGCTTGCGCAGGGCCGTGTCGAGGCGCACGACGTAGCCCACCTTCACCGAGGGCAGCCCGGCCACGGCCGAATCGGCCGTGCCCGAAACCACGTAGCCCCCGTAATTGGGCAGCACCACCACGTTGTTGGAACCATCGGCAGGTAGGGTCATCTGGTAGCGCGGCCCCAGGGGCTGGAACACCACCTGCTTGCGGAGATTGCCGAGGCTGTCGGTCTCGACGAGTTGCTGGCGCACGTCGCCGTTGCCGACCTGGGCAAAGCCGAAGAGCAGGTAGCCGCCGCGCGGCCCCGGCAGGGCCGCCAAGTCGGTGCAATCGTCGGCCGTGATGCCTTGGCGGGGGTAGAGGGTGCGCCAGAGCACCCGGCCGCTGGTGTCGGAGCAGGCCAGGCTGAACTGGCCGTAGCGATTGGGGGCGCTGGTGTAGTCGGTGCCGGCGGCCAGCACCTGGCCGCGCCGGGCCAGCACCGTCCGCGTAGTGTGCTGGGGGGGCACGGGGGCCAGGAACCACGCCTTGGCCAGCGTGTCGCCCAGCGCCGTGATGCGCTGCACGTAGGAGCGGGCCAGGGGCTGCACACCGCCGCACACGGGCACGGCTCCCGTGGCCCAGTAACCCCGTCCGTCGGTAGCCGGGGCCAGGAAAACCGGCGCACGGTAGAGGTGCCGCCCTTTCTGTTCCCGCTGTAAATTCCCCGTCAGCGTCCAGCGCTGCAACACGTTTTGTTCGGCGGTAATGCGGCAACCGGGGGCCGGGGCCGTGCCGCCCCGCCCCCCGCTGAGGAAGAGTTCCTGCCCGTTGGGGCTGACGTGGAGATTAATCAGGTACGTCAGGCTGCTGCCGGCTTGGGTGGCCGAGCGCTCCCATTGCAGGCGCTGGGCCGTGGCGCTGCCGCAGGCCATCCCGGCCGCCGCAGCGCATAAAAGTAGTTTTCTCATGGTCGTACCCGACAACGCCGCAGCCCCCCAGGCGGGGGCTGCGGCGTTGGGTGCGGGGTTTAGTGAATGACGACGAGTTTGCAAGTGGCCAACGGCCGGCGGTCGGCCACCACGCGGCCCACGTACACGCCCGCCGGCACCCCGGCCAGGTTCACCGCCAGGGTGCTGCCGGTGGCGGGCTGGGTGAGCACCACGCGGCCGGTGGCCACCTGCACCAGTTCAAACACCGCTGTGGCGGGCAGGGTTTCGGTGCCCACCATTTCCACCTGCGCCGCGTCGTGCGCCGGGTTGGGGAAGGCCAGCAGCTGCACGGCGGCGGCCCCGCCCCCGGCGGCGGGCCGGGCGGCGGCCAGCGGGGTGCCGCGCATATCCCAGCGGGCCAGGTAGCCGAGCCAGGTGCCGTTGCCCCCGGCGGCGTTGGCCTTGCCGCAGAGCACGAGCGTGCCGTCGCCCAGCCAGCGCCAGTCGTAGGGGTAGACGTTGGTATAAGCGTTGCTTAACAGGGAGTAGGCCCCCAGGCGGCGGCCGTTGAGGTCGAGTTGCACCAGGGTGGTTTCGGGGGTGATGGGGCCGGCATCGGCCAGCAACACGGCCAGCGTGCCGTTGGGC
>JANXUO010000571.1 GCA_025356245.1 Hymenobacter sp. | reverse complement strand
ACAACGCCACCTCGGTACTCAGCGTGCGCCTCAACCAGGTGAGCGCCCCGACCCTGACGAGCGTGAACCCGACGAGCGGCCCGGTGGGCACGAGCGTGACCCTGACCGGCACCAACTTCACCAGCGGGGCCACGGTGAGCTTTAACGGCACGGCCGCAACCAGCGTCACCTTCGTTTCGGCCACGAGCCTGACGGCCAACGTGCCCACCGGCGCGACGACCGGCAACGTGACCGTGACCACGGCCGGCGGCACCACCAGCGGCGTGCCCTTCACGGTGACGGCCCCGACGGCCCCCGCCATCACGAGCCTGAACCCGACGAGCGGCCCGGTGGGCACGAGCGTGAGCATCACGGGCACGAACTTCTCATTGAGCGGCAACGACGTGCGCTTTAATGGGGTCATCATCACCGCCGGCAGCACCAACTCCAGCACTAGCATCACGGCCATCGTGCCGGCTGGCGCCACCACCGGCAACGTGACGGTAACGAACAGCGACGGGGTTTCCAACGGGGTGCCCTTCACCGTGACCACCCTGACCCCGACCATCACGAGCCTGAACCCGACGAGCGGCCCGGTGGGCACCACCGTGAGCATCACCGGCACCGGCTTCACGACGGCCAACAACGTGCGCTTCAACGGGGTAATTATTACCTCGGGCAGCACCAACTCCAGCACCAGCATCACGGCCGTGGTGCCCAACGGGGCCACCACCGGCAACGTGACCGTGCAGAACGCCAACGGCACCTCCAACGGGGTGCCCTTCACCGTGACTGCCGCCCCGGCCGCACCCACCATCACGAGCCTGAACCCGACGAGCGGCCCGGTGGGCACGAGCGTGGCCATCACCGGCACCGGCTTCGCGCTGGGCGGCAACAACGTGCGGTTTAATGGGGTGCTCATCACCGCCGGCAGCACCAACTCCAGCACCAGCATCACGGCCATCGTGCCCAACGGGGCCACCACCGGCAACGTGACGGTGCAGAACGCCAACGGTACTTCCAGCGGCGTGCTCTTCACCGTGACTACCCCGGCCACCGTGACCACGGCCACGCCCACTGGCATCACGACCACCGGGGCTACCCTGGGCGGTGATGTGACGGCCGACGGCGGGGCCAGTGTGACCGAGCGCGGCGTGGTGTACGTGCTGGGCACGGCCACCCCGACGACCGCCAACACGAAAGTGCAAATCGGCAGCGGCACGGGCAGTTTCTCGCAAGCCGTGACCGGCCTGGCGGCCAGCACCCAGTACACGACGCGGGCTTACGCCATCAACAGCGTGGGCACCAGCTACGGCGCTCCGCAGTCGTTCACCACGTCGGTCGCCACTTCGGCCCCGACCGTGACCACGGCCACGCCGGCCAGCATCACGACCACCAGCGCCACGCTGGGCGGTGACGTGACGGCCGACGGCAACGCCACCGTGACCGAGCGCGGCGTGGTGTACAGCACCTCGACCAACCCGCCCACCACGGCCGACACGAAAGTGCAAATCGGCAGCGGCACGGGCAGCTTCGCGCAAGCCGTGACCGGCCTGACGGCCGGCACCGCGTACTTCGTGCGCGCCTACGCCATCAACAGCGTGGGCACCAGCTACGGCGCGGTGCAGCAGTTCACGACCACGGCCGCGCAAAACAACCTGACCATCAGCACCGGCAGCGCCGTGGCCCCGGTGGCCATTGCGGCCGGCACCTACAACAACATCACCGTGACCAACACCGGTTTTGCCCGCCTGACGGGCGCCGTGGTGGTGACCGGCGCGATGACCGTAGACGGTAGCCTCGACACCAACTGCCAGAGCCTGACCGGTGCCGGCAGCTTCGCCCTCGCGGCGGGCGGCACTATCTACGTGTGCGACATCGCCGGCCTGACCACCAGCGGCAACACCGGCGCGGTGCGCACGGCCACCCGCTCGTTCAGCACCGATGCCAGCTACGTGTACAACGGCACCGCCCCCCAGGGCACCGGCAACGGCCTGCCCGGCCGGGTGCGCAACCTGACCACGACCAACGCCAACCTGGTGGCCCTGACGACTTCGACCAGCGTGGCTCAGGTGCTGACCATCGGCGGCGCCGGCAACCTAGACCTGGACGGCCCCACCCTGACTTTGCTCTCGGACGCCACCGGCACGGCCCTGGCCGTGAACAGCAGCACCGGCCGGGTAACGGGCACGGCGGCCATTGTGCAGCGCTACCTCGACCCGAGCCTGAACCCCGGCCTGGGCTACCGCCACTACGCCTCGCCGGTGAGCGGCAACACGCTTAGCGACCTGACCACGACGGGCTTCACGCCGATGTTCAGCGCGGCCTACAACACGAGCACCGCGCCGGGCACGGTGCAGCCCTTCCCCACGGTGTTCGGCTACGACCAGGCCCGCCTGGTCACCTCGCCCGCCACGGCCCTCGACGCCTTCAGCAAGGGCTGGTTCTCGCCCACCGCCGCCACGGCCTTCGCGCCCGGTGTGGGCTACACCGTCAACATCGCCGCCAGCCAGAAGGTGGACTTTGTGGGCACCCTCAACACCGGCGACTACGCCCGCACCCTGGCCCGCAACGCCGGGGCCACGGCCGCCGATGCCGGCTGGCACCTGGTGGGCAACCCCTACCCCGCCCCGCTCGACTGGAGCGCCATCGCCGCCGCCGACCGCACCGGCCTCGACGCGTCGATGTACGTGTTTGAGAGCAGCAACCAGTACGGCGGAATGTACCGCAGCTACACCAACGGCGTGGGCCAAAACCCGCTCGTGGCCTCTTCGCAGGGCTTCTTCGTGCGGGTGAGCAGCGGCCAGACCACCGGCACGCTCACCTTCCGCAACGCCCAGCGCAAAACCAGCTTCGCCGACCAGGTGCCCATGCGCCGGGGCACGGCCGATGCCCGCCCGCGGGTGCAGCTCACGCTGGCCGGCAGCGGCGCGGCCGACGACCTGTTCGTGTACGCCGAAGCCGGTGCCACGGCGGGCCTCGACCCGCAGTTCGACGCCGTGAAAATGGCCAACCCCAGCGGCCTCAACCTGAGCGCCGCCGCCGCCAGCGGCGAGGCCCTGGCCATCGACGGCCGCCCGGCCTTCGCCACCGCCACGGTCGTCCCGCTGAGTGTGGGCGTACCCGCCGCCGGCAGCTACACCTTCACGGCCGCCGCGCTGGCCAACCTGGCCGGCACCCGCGCCGAGCTGGTCGACAACCTGACCGGCACCCGCACCGCGCTGGCCGCCGGCACGGCCTACCGCTTCACGACGGCCACGACCACGGCCCCCGGCCGCTTCTGGCTCAACCTGACGCCCGCCGCTGCCCCGCTGGCCTCGGCCACGGCCGCGCTCGAAGCCCAGGTGCTGGCCTACCCGAACCCGACGACGGGCCGCCTGACGGTGGTGCGGCCGGCCGGGGCCATCGCCTCGGCGGTGCTGCTTAACAGCCTCGGCCAAGTGGTGAAAACCCTGGCCCTGCCCACGGCCGAAACCGCGCTCGACCTGCGCGGCCTGGCCACGGGCGTGTACACGCTGCGCCTCACCCTCGACGGCCAGCCCGTGCGCAAGCGCGTGGTGATAGAGTAGAGTTGAAAGTTAGGAGTTGGGGGCTGACAAGCGCAACCCTCATTTCTCACTTCTCACTTCTCAACTTCCTTTGGCCCCGGCGCACTGTGCGCCGGGGCCTTTGGCGGTGCCGGGCGGCTCGTTTTTGGCGCGTCCGCCACCCGGTTGTTTATGTTCAAATTCTCTTTTACCGAAGAGGGCCAGTTGGGCCAGTGGCTGGGCTGGACCAGCGCCCTGCTCGCGGCGGGGTGCGCCGTGGCGGCCCTGCTGTCATGAAGGAAGCACCCCCAATCAGGCAGCCGTGGAGGCCACTTTGGGGCTAAAGAAACGAGCCGGGTGCGGGCTTGCCGAAATAAACAGGGCTTACATCACCCGGTCCCGCGATTTCTATGGGTTAACCAAGGGCTGGCGCATAATTTTTGTCATAATTGCGGTCGTTTTGGACGCAGGCAAAGATGCGGTGGACGAGCTTGTTTCGGACGTTGTTGAGGACGAGCATTTTATTTTTACCTTCGGCCACTTTGCGCTCGTAGTAGGCCTTGGTTTGCTGGCAGTAGCGCGTGGCAGCGAGCGCGGCCAGGTGGAGCAGGGTCTTGACCCGCTTGTTGGCCTGGTGGCTCACGCCGGGCCGGCCCTTGCGCTGGCCGGAGCTGCGCTCGAAGGACACCACGCCGGCGTAGCAGGCGTACTGCTTGGGGTCGGTGCTGGTGCGGAACTCGTTGGTGGTGAGCAGCACTTCGACCGCCGTGACGGGTCCCACGCCGGGCACGGAGGTGATGCGTTCGTACTGGCGGGCCAGGGTTTCGTCGCCGGCCACCAGGGCCACGATGGCCTTGTCCACGGCGGCCAGGTCGGCGGCCAGGGCCTTGAGCGAGGCCGCGCAGCCGCGTTCTTCGGCCCGTTGCTCGGCGGCGGAAAAGAAGGTTTCGCTGCTGGTGAGCGGGGTTTGCAGCATTTTTCCCACTTTCACCAACCGCGCCCGTCGGGGGCTGAGGCGGTCGAGTTCGGCCAGCCCCGGCCGGGGCGCGCTCCACAACCGGGCGCGCTCCACGAAGCGGGCGGCGTAGGCGGCGATGCGCCGGGCATCGACCTGGTCGGTTTTGCCCCGGCTCAGGCCCGTGCTGGCGGTCAAGTGGGGGGCGTGTTCGACCCAGGTCGGCAAGGCCAGCCCCTGCACAGCCCCTGCACAGCCTCGAGCAAGGGCCGGTTGTAGAGCCCCGTGTGCTCGAGGCAGCACAGGGCGGCAGCGGGCGAAAAGCCGGGCACCACCCGGGCTAACTGCTTGAAAAAAGCAACGATAGCCGTCTTTTTGTTGGCAATCCGCTGCGCGTGGAGCAGGACGTTGGTGGGCGAAACGAGGGCGATGTCCAGCGTATCTTTGCTGACGTCAACGCCGATGAAGGGCGTGTACATAAAAAAAAGGGGAAAAGGGGAGGGGGAAACACCCGTTCCCGGATAACCGCCCTTCGTTGCCTCGATACCTTGCTAATAGGCTTTGCGCCTGAATTTCTATTTGAGGGAAACGAACGCCCCCCGACGGGTCCTGAATCGCAGGATAGGTTTTCACCTGGTAACAGCACTAGGAACTGTTCTCAATCACGCAGGTGTTAGCATTATATGAATGCAGACCGGACGTTGTTAACGGATGAAATGTGGGAAGATTTGTCGCCTCTTCTTCCCGGCCAGGCGTGGCGTTGTGGCGTCACGGCCGCCGACACGCGCGGCTTTGTGGAAGCCGTGCTTTGGCTGGGCCGCACGGGTGCCCCCTGGCGGGACTTGCCATCCCACCTGGGGGCGTGGCACGGGTGTACGTGCGGTTTGCCCGCTGGCGCGACAAAGGGGTTTGGGAACAGGCAACGGCTTGGCTAATACAGAACAAGCGCAAGGTGCCGCACGCACGGCAGCGGCAGGTGCAGGTGGACTCGACGAGCGTCCGGGTGCACCAGCACGGCACGGGGGCCGAAAAAAAAACGGCGAACAGGGCGTAGGCCGTAGCCGGGGCGGCAACACAAGCAAGATTCACCTGGTGGGGGACGGCGCCGGCAACGTGCTGGGCTGGCAAGTGACGGCCGGGCAGGCAGGCGACGCCCCCGAAGCGGCGGGCCTGTTGGCCCCGTGGCTGGCCCCGGCGCAGGAAGTGCTGGGCGACGCGGCCTACGACAGCGACGCGTTGCGGGCGGTGATAGCGGAAGCCGGGGCCATTGCGGTCATCAAACCGAACCCCCGGCGCAAGAATAAGGTGCATTTTGACCCGTTGGCTTATCAAAAACGCCACCATATCGAGCAGACATTCAGTAAGATGAAGTAGTTCCGGCGTATTGCCACGCGCTATGACAAGCTAGACCGGACTTTTGACTCATTCATCTGTTTGCGTATTATTACCCTCTACCTTAATTGAGAACAGCTCCTAGGGTAGCCCGTCGGGGTGGTTGTCCGAAAACAACTGGAAAGCGCAGGATGGATTCTTCGTTTTATCCTACGGTGCAAAACTAAAGGTAACAGCAGGTCCTGATAAAAACAAGACGGCAACAGGACGGCGCAAAGCAACTGTGGGCGGCGCCCGTAGCTCCCGTGACGGCCCGAAAGCGGGCCTGGGCGGCGGGGGCGTAGTTTTGCAACCGGGGCCGGGGAGGCGGGGCGGGGGCGCGCCGCCTGTTTCCGGGCCCCGCCCTGCTGCTATGGTGTTCGTTCGTTTGCTTCCCTTCCTGCGCCTTCCCCGGCCCTGGGCGCTGGCCGCGCTGCTGGCGCTGGCCCCGGCCCCAGCGGCGCGGGCCCAGACCCGCGCCCTCGACAGCCTGCGCCGCGTGGTGGCCCGGCCCATGCCCCCGCCCCCGCTCGACACGGCGCGGGTGCTGACCCTGGACGAGTTGTGCTGGCAGCTGCTCGACCACGACCTGCCCGCCGCCCGCCGCCACGGCGAGCAGGGCCTGGCCCTGGCCCGCCGCATCGGGTTTCGGGGCGGCGAACTCGTGTGCCTCAACGACCTGGCCGCCGTGGCCATGCGCCAGCAAGACCTGAGCGCCGCCGCCGGCTACTACCAGGCCCTGCTGCGGGGCCTGGGGTCCGGGAGGCGCTCGGCCGAGCTGGAGGCGGCGGCCTACACTGGGCTGGGCAACGTGGCCCTGCAAGGCCAGCAGTACGTGGCGGCGGGCCGCCACTTCCGCCAGGGCCTGGCCCAGGCCACGGCCCGCCGCGACCCGGAGGGCATCCGCCTCGCCACCATCAACCTGACCAACCTCTACGGCGGGCAGCTTTCGGACCATGCCCCCGACTCGCTCGTGGCCCAGGCCCGCACCTGGGCCCGGCGCCTGCTGGCCCTGCCCGCCCCGGGCACCGCCCCCGCCGCCGCCGACCAGGGGGCCGCCTACGCCGCCCTGGCCGAGGCCGCCGCCGCCCAGCACCGGCCCGACTCGGCCGCGTACTTCAACCAGCGGGCCGTAGCGGCCTTCCGGGCCGATGGCGACGCCTTCAACGCCCTGGCTGCGGAGCTGCAATTGGCCAGGTAGGCCCCGGCCAATTGCAGC
>JANXUO010000521.1 GCA_025356245.1 Hymenobacter sp. | reverse complement strand
GTTGGACGGCAGCACGGGGCAAAACGCATTTCAGCAGGCCAAGGAATTCACCAAGGCCACCGAGGTTACGGCGCTGGCCATCACCAAGCTCGACGGCACGGCGCGGGGCGGGGTCGTCATCGGAATTTCTGACCAGCTCAGCATTCCGGTGCGCTACATTGGCGTGGGCGAGAAAATGACGGACTTGCAGTTGTTTGACAAGTACACCTTCGTGAACTCATTATTTAAGAAATGAGGAATGAGGAACAAGGAATGAAGCGTTGGCAAACGACTTTATTCCTTGTTCCTCAGTCTTTATCCTCCATTTTCATGGAAATCAATACGCTAGCCGTCGTCGGAGCGGGCACAATGGGCCTGGGCATTGCGCAGCTCGGTATTCAGCACGGCCTGCCCACGGTGCTGTTCGACCTCAGTGCCCCGGCTTTGGAAAAGGCGCAGGCGGCCATTGCCACTGGCCTGGGTAAGCTGGTAGAGAAGGGCCGCCTGACCGCTGAGGCCCGCACGGCCGCCCTGGCCCGCCTGCATTGCACCACCGCCATTGCCGAGGTGAAAGCCGATTGCATCATCGAAGCTGTGGTGGAGCGGCTGGAGGTGAAGCATCAGTTGTTTAAACAATTGGCCGAAATAAATGACGCGGCTACCATCCTTGCATCCAATACTTCGTCGTTACCGATTACGCAGTTGGCCGCCCCGGTGCCGCAGCCCGAACGCGTGGTGGGGATGCACTTTTTCAACCCCGCGCCCATCATGCCGCTGGTTGAAATCATCGGCGGCGTGGCCACGGCCCCTGCCGTGGCCGATGCCGTGGAAGCGCTGGCCCGCCGCTTAGGCAAGACTCCGGTGCGGGCGGCCGATGCGCCCGGCTTCATCGTGAACCGCGTGGCGCGCCACTATTACGTTGAAAGCCTGCTGGTTGTAGAAGAAGGAGTGGCTCCGCTTGCAGTGGTAGATGAATTGCTGGAGGCCAGTGGATTTAAAATGGGGCCGTTCCGGTTGATGGATTTGATTGGCGTGGACACCAATTTTTCGGTGACAAGTGCGATGTTTCAGTCGTTTTATCAGGACGGCAAGTTCCGGCCCAGCCGCCTGCAACAGCAAAAAGTAGATGCCGGGCACCACGGCCGGAAATCGGGCCAGGGATTTTACACGTATTAAGCCACTGGGAAGTAAGCGGCGGCGAGTAAATTGTTCATCGATAGTAAACTGATTGTCATGCGCCAGCAGGCCTTTACTTTGGGGATGCGGCAGCGCGCGGGCTGGGTGGTGGCTGTGGCCATGTGCGCATTGTCGGCTGCTACCAGCTGCGGCAACAAGGCCGATACCCAACAGCAGGTGCCCTACGGCATCGTCAACCTGAGCTTCGACCTCACCAACCAGCAGTACCGCGCCCTGCGCACCGACGGTGGAGCCATTACTTTCGCCACCAAGGGCCCCGATGGCCCGGCCGGCGTGAAGGGTGTGATTGTGGTGCGCCAGAACGCCCAGAGCTACCTCGCTTTCGAGCGCAACTGCCCTTACCGACCCTACGATGCCTGTTCGTTGGTAAGCCTCGACCGCAACTCGCGCCTGTTTATGCGCGATTCGTGCTGCAACTCGCAGTTCAACCTGCGCGGGCAAGTCACGGGCGGCCCCGCCATTCGGCCGTTGGTGCAGTACAGCGTCAGCCTGCAAGGCACCCAACTCACGGTAGTAAACTAAGCCCCGGCGGCTTTTCTGAAAAAAAACCAGCCCGCCGCTTGGGTTTCTACGGCAGACTTTCTTACCTTTGCAGTCCGAAAACGCCGGTTTCGGACTGAATTGCTTCCTTAGCTCAGCCGGTTAGAGCATCTGACTGTTAATCAGAGGGTCCCTGGTTCGAGCCCAGGAGGGAGCGCCAAGCACGTGAAAGCCCGCCCTTACCGGCGGGCTTTCTTCGTTTCCAGCGCATAGGGGCACATTTGGGGTTTGGCTGTTCGGTTATCGTCGGCTATCTTTGGGGTGAAACCGGGACACAGACCGGGACAAGAACCGGGACATAACCCAGGAAAGATGCTTAACCCTACTGCCTTCAAACGGAAAATCAGCGTGCGGTTTTATCTGCGGCTGACTGCTAAAAACCAGAACGGACTGTGCCCGGTGCGGCTCACGGCGCGGTGGCACGGCGAAGAAATGCAGCGGGACACCGGGGAGGTGGTGCTGCCAGAGCGGCCGGGTAAGGGTGGGTTTATTGAAGTGCTGTGGGATGGGGCACGGGTGACGCGCAGCCACGACCAGCACGTCCACATCAATGCCCGGCTGGCCAAGTTGGAGGATGATATTACCACCACCTTCTTCCGGCAGTACGACCTGGCTCCGTTTGAAAAGGTGGGCAAGGCAGCGCTGATGGGGGCGGTGTACCCGGCGACAGCTGCGCCGGTACCGGTGGCCGCGCCGGTGGTGAGCCGGACCTTTCGGCAGGTGCTGGAAGAATGGAAGGGCGAAAACCGGAACCTGGCCAAAGACTCGCTGCGGAAGTACGACCAGTTGGCCACGATGATGGAAACCTGGCGGGCTGACCTACGGCCGGAGCAGGTGACACAGAAGGTGGCGAAAGAGTATCAGCAGCACCTGCTGGATTTGCAGAAGTCGGACGCGACCATCAAAGTACATTTTGGGGGTATTCGCAAGTGCCTGGAGCAGCTGGGGCTGCCGGCGGAGATGGTGTGGCTGCAATACTCGGCCAAGAATGCGCCGCAGCTGGATTTGGAGATTGAGGAAGTGCGCCGACTGATTCAGTAGCGACCCACGTCGGAGAACCTGGCGGAGGAGCGGGACCGGTGGCTGTTTCAGCTATTCAGCGGGCGGCGGTATGAGGACCTGGAAAAATTCGACGTGCGCGAACGAATCACGCTGACGCTGCCCGATGGTAGCAAGGTGCCGGCGCTGCTTCACGCGCAAGGGAAAACGGGCAATGACGCGGCCGTGCCGTTGCCGCCCATTGCGGTGAAGATTGGGGAGCGGTGGGGCTGGCACTTTCCGGCCCGTACCTGGCAGCAGCGGTGCGACTGGATTAAGGACATTGCCAAGGGAGCGGGCCTGGTGCGCGAGTGGGACGACCGGCTGATTACGGGCGGCAAGGTGGTGCATAACTGGCGGCCCATCTGCGAGGTCATCAGCACGCATACGGCGCGGCACACGGCCGGCACCTTGCTTAAGCAAGTGAGCAACGGAAACAAGGCGCTAGCTAAGCTGGTGCTCGGGCACGCCGACGAGGACGTGACGGACCGGTATGCGAAGGATAAGGCGCGGCTGCTGGCTCCGGCGGTACTCGATGCGTGGCGAAAAGTGCTGGGTGAGTGGTACGACGGGGAGCCGGTGCAGTAGCGGCGGGCTGATGGGGGACTGGCTGCAGGGTGCCTTCAGGGTGCCTCCGTCCTGCCTTTAGCTACGGTTGAACGAGGCGGCTACTTCGGCCT
>JANXUO010000499.1 GCA_025356245.1 Hymenobacter sp. | reverse complement strand
GTGTCGCCGGCGCGCACCTTGTGCAGCACCACCTGCCGGGCGGCCCGCACGTGCGGCGGCGCCCCGGCGCTGGTCCGCCGCCCGCCGGCCAGGCTGCCGCCGCCGCTGCGCAAGGCCCGGCTGTAGTAGTTGAAGAGCGACGACGTGATGTTGAAGTTTTCGTCGCGCAGGCGGTAATCGGGGAAGTTATAGACTTCCAGCGGGTTGATGGGGTTGCCCTGGTAACGCACCTCGTAGTGCAGGTGCGAGCCGCTGCTGTGCCCCGTGCTGCCCCCGTAGCCAATCAGTTGCCCGGCCTTAACGAAGGTGCCGGGCTGCACCAGCGCCTTGCTCAAGTGCCCGTACAGGGTTTCGAGGCCGTTGTAGTGGCGCACCAGGATGTAGTTGCCGTAGCCGCCGCCGTCCCAGGCGCGGATGCGCACCACGCCGTCGAAAGCCGCTTTCACGGAGTCGCCGGTTTCCAAATCCAAATCGACCCCAAAGTGCCAGCGGTACCCCCGAAAGCCGAAACCCGACGTAATCGGCGTACTGCGCAACGGCATTTGCGACAGTCGGTTGCGGCTGGGGTCGGTCAGTTTCAGGCGCAGCGTGTCGCGGAAGCGGCGGCCGTCCACCCGGTAGGGGTTGATGCGCTCCGTGTCCCATATGGAGTAGTAGCCCGCCACCTTCACCCAAGCCGAGTCGATGAGCACTTCTTCCGACATCTCCACGATTTCCTGCCCGCCCGCGTCCACCGACGAGGTGTCTTCGCTCACAATGCTCAGTTCCTTGGCCGGGTTGAAAATGACTGACTTAGCCGCGTCCGATTCGTCGTCGGGCATGTCCTCGGTTTCGATAACCGTGGTGGTGTCGGGCCGGATGTAGTTGATGCGCGGGGTGCGAATACGGAAAAAATCGCCCTGCGCCGCCGGTTCTTTTTTGCCCGTGCGGACCTTGCCGCGGGGCGGCTTACTACGCTGCGCCACCGCCGGCTGCCCCAGCGCCAGCAGCAACGCCAGCAGCGGCAACAGCCAAGCCAAGCGAAAACGAATGATTGAGCTAAATCGCAAAGGCAGAAGAAAGTGACACAGGTTTTCAACCCGCGCAGCCGGTGGGCAGCGGTAATTCGCGCTGCTCGCCTTAAAGAAATTATGAATCAGTCAGCCGCTGGGGCCTAGTGCCCCAGCGCCGCAAGGTAGCGCTCGGCATCGAGGGCGGCCATGCAGCCGGTGCCAGCGGCTGTTACGGCCTGCCGGTAGGTGTAATCCTGCACGTCGCCGCAGGCAAAAATACCGTCGATGTTGGTTTTGCTCGTGCCGGGCAGCGTTTTGAGGTAGCCCTGCTCGTCGTGGTGCAGGTAGGGCTGGAAGATTTTGGAGTTGGGCTCGTGCCCGATGGCCACGAAAAAGCCGGTGACAGGAATTTCGCGGGTTTCCTGGGTCAGCGTGTTTTTCACGCGCACCCCGTCCACGGCGTGTTCGCCCAGAATTTCGTCGGTCACGGTATCGAACAGCACCTCAATCTTGGGGTTGTCGAGGACGCGCTTCTGCATGATTTTCGAGGCTTTCATCTCACTTTTCCGCACAATCATCGTCACCTTCGAGCACAGGTTGGCCAGGTAGGTGGCCTCCTCGGCGGCCGTGTCGCCGGCGCCTACAATGGCTACCTCCTGTCCCCGATAGAAAAACCCGTCGCACACGGCGCAGGCCGAAACACCCGAGCCGTTGAGCCGCGCTTCCGACGGAATACCCAGCCACTTGGCCGAGGCCCCGGTGGCGATGATGACGGTATCGGCTGTCAGCTCTAGGCTTTCGTCGATGGTGACTTTACGCGGATGCACCTCGAAATCAACCGCCGTGGCAATGCCGTAGCGGATGTCGGTACCGAAGCGGGCTGCCTGCTTTTTCAGGTCTTCCATCATCTGCGGGCCGTTCACGCCATCGGCGTAGCCGGGGAAATTCTCCACATCGTTGGTGATGGTAAGCTGCCCGCCGGGTTGCAGGCCCATGTACATCACGGGGGCCATGTTAGCGCGGGCGGCGTAGATGGCAGCGGTGTAACCGGCTGGGCCGGAGCCGATGATGAGGCACTTGATGTGTTCGGGCATGGGTTATAAATTGGTCAGAGTACGAGTACCCCGAAGCGCTGCTTCGGACTAATCAAATCGTGAAAACGTCAGAGCAAAACGATTGAGCTAATCCGAAGCAGCACTTCGGGGCACTCGTTCATCCTACAAAAAACCCCAACCTTTCAGTCGGGGTTTTTCAACAACAAATTTAAGCCAAAACTAGCCCAGGTACGGCTTCAACGCCTTTGAGCGCGACGTATGCCGCAAACGCCGGATAGCCTTCTCTTTGATTTGCCGTACCCGCTCGCGGGTGAGATTAAACTTCTCGCCGATTTCTTCCAGCGTCAGCGCTGACTCGCCGTTCAGCCCGAAGTAGAGCGTGATGACGTCAGCCTCGCGCTTGGTCAGCGTGCTCAAGGCCCGCTGTACTTCCTTGCGGAGCGAGTCGTTGATGAGGGCAGAGTCGGGCGACTCTTCGTCCTCGTTTTCGAGCACGTCGAGCAGGCGGTTTTCCTCGCCCTGCACAAACGGCGCATCTACCGATACGTGGCGGCCGCTGATTTTCAGCGTATCTACTACTTCGGAGGTCGTCAGCTCCAGGACTTCGGCAATTTCTTCGGGCGAGGGTTCGCGCTCGAATTTCTGCTCCAACTCGGAGAAGGACTTGCTGATTTTATTCAGCGAACCCACCCGGTTGAGGGGCAAACGCACGATGCGGCTCTGCTCGGCCAGGGCCTGCAGGATGGATTGGCGAATCCACCACACAGCATAGGAAATGAACTTGAAGCCCCGCGTTTCATCGAAACGCTTGGCGGCTTTGATGAGACCGAGGTTGCCCTCGTTGATGAGGTCGCCGAGGCTAAGGCCCTGGTTTTGGTATTGTTTGGCCACCGACACCACGAAGCGCAAGTTGGCTTTAGTGAGCTTTTCGAGGGCCTGCTGGTCGCCGTCGCGGATGCGCTGGGCAAGGGTCACTTCCTCGTCGGGGGTGAGCAAATCCACTTTGCCAATCTCCTGGAGGTACTTGTCCAGCGACTGGCTTTCGCGGTTGGTAATCTGCTTACTAATTTTTAACTGCCGCATGATAGCTGGTAATGACGGGGTTGGGTCGGAAAGAGAAAGAGCGGGGGCCGCCGGGGCGGTGCCGAAGGTCAGAGACGAGCAACAGCCCATCCCAACCTAAAGTTCGGCCCCGCACGTTGGCGGCGGACACCCC
>JANXUO010000479.1 GCA_025356245.1 Hymenobacter sp. | reverse complement strand
CCAAGGCAGCCGTTCACCGATTCGGGCGGGGGCAAGCCCCGCCCCTACGAAATTATTCAATCAAAAACAGCGGCTGGTCGAACTCCACCGGGGTGGCGTTTTCGACCAATGCCTTCACGATGCGGCCGCTTTCTTCGGCTTCGATTTCGTTGAAGAGCTTCATGGCCTCGATGATGCAGATAACCTGGCCTTTCTCCACCATGTCGCCTACTTGCACGAAGGCTGGCGAATCGGGGCCGTTGCTGCGGTAGAAGGTGCCAATCATGGGTGCTTTGAGGGCCGTGTAGCTGGCTTCGGGGACGGGGGCGGCGGCCGTCGGGGCTGCCGCTGCTGGAGCCGGCGCGGCCACTGGCGCGGCCGGGGCGGCCGCTTGCTGGGCAGGCGCGGCGGCCAGGCTCATCACCTGCCTCACGTTGGGCTCGCGCTGCACCGATATTTTGAACTCGTCGGTTTCAATGTTCACCTTGTTCAGACCCGATTTGGCAATGAAATCGAGCAGCTCCTGTAATTCTTTGGCTTTCATGGGCGCGGCTTTTTTGGGCGGGGTGGGTTCCATTTATATTTTAGCGTAGGGCTAATAGCTTAAAAAAAGCTACTTCACACGTTCGACATAAGCGTAAGTGCGGGTATCGACGCGGATTTTGGTGTCCTGTTCGATGAAGAGCGGTACCTGGATGCGGGCTCCGGTTTCGACGGTGGCCGGCTTGAGTGTGTTGTTGGCGGTGTCGCCGCGCAGGCCGGGCTCGGTGTAGGTCACCAGTAGCTCGACAGTGGTGGGCAGTTCGGCGGTGAGGGCCTGCTCGGTTTCGGCGTGGACGAGGATGGTCACTTCCTGGCCTTCCTTCATGAGGTCGGCAAAGGGCAGCATGGCCTCCGGGATGACGACCTGCTCGAAGGTGGCGTTGTCCATGAAGTTGAAGCCGTAGTCGTCCTTATACAGAAACTGGTGCGGGCGGTTCTCCACGCGGGCCGTTTCCACTTTCACGCCGGCGTTGAAGGTGTTGTCAATCACGCGGCCGGTTTTGATGTTGCGCAGCTTGGTGCGCACAAAGGCCGGGCCCTTGCCGGGTTTCACGTGCTGAAACTCGGTGATGACGTGCAGCTCGTTGTTGTAATTAAGAACGAGCCCGTTGCGGAAGTCGGCGGTTGATGCCATTTTGGAAGTGTTGAATTTTGAATGCTGAGTATTGAGTGTCTGGATAATTCCTGAACGATGCGCGAGCGGAAGGTTTACCAACCGTAGCCCATTCAACATTCAAAATTCAACACTCAAAATTTCCTAATACGCCCACTTGAGGTAGATGGCGCCCCAGGTGAAGCCGCCGCCGAAGGCGGCCAGGATGAGGTTATCGCCTTTTTTAAGCTGGGGTTCGTAGTCGGAGAGGCAAAGCGGAATGGTGGCGTTGGTGGTGTTGCCGTAGCGGTCGATGTTGAGCATCACCTTCTCGGAGCCCACGCCCATGCGGTTGGCCGTGGCGTCGATGATGCGCTTGTTGGCCTGGTGGGGCACCAGCCAGGCCACGTCTTCTTTGCTGAGATGGTTGCGCTCCATCACCTGGGCGGCCACGTCGGCCATGTTGGTGACGGCAAATTTGAAGACCGTGGCCCCTTCCTGGTAGAGGAAATGCTCACGGTTGGCCACGGTTTCGGCCGAGGGCGGGCGGCGGCTGCCGCCGGCTTTCTGGTAGAGGTATTGCTCGCCCTTGCCGTCGGTGCGCAGCACGTGGTCGAGCAGGCCGTAACCCTCCGTGTTGGGTTCGAGCAGCACGGCCCCGGCCCCGTCGCCGAAGATGATGCAGTTGGCGCGGTCGGTGTAGTCCACGATGGCCGACATTTTGTCGGCTCCCACCACAATCACCTTTTTGTAGAGGCCCGACTGAATGAACTGTGCCCCCGTGGCCAGCGCAAACAGGAAGCCCGAGCAGGCGGCCTGCAAGTCGTAGCTAAACGCGTTGGTGATGCCCACGGCAGCCGAAATAATGTTGGCCGTGGCCGGAAACACCAAGTCGGGGGTAGTGGTGGCGCAAATTACCAGGTCGATGTCTTCGGGGCGGGTGTTGGTTTTGGCCAGCAGCTGCTGCACCGCCTTGATGCCCATCACGGAGGTGCCCTGGTTGTCGCCCTTCAAGATGCGGCGCTCCCGGATGCCGGTGCGGGTCACAATCCACTCGTCGGTGGTGTCCACGCTTTTTTCCAGCTCCGCGTTGGTCAGCACGTACTCGGGCACGTAAGCACCCACTCCGGTAATAGCGGCGGTAATCTTCATAGCCGACAAAAGTAGGGGCAACGCCCGAAAGCAACCGAACAAAAACGGGTGCGACCGCCTTAGTGCCTGATTGTAAGTAGTTAAATAGTTAGGCCTTGGGGGTCTTGGCCCGCGCCTGTTGCGCCTCGCGCCGCCCCTGGCCCCGGTTTCGCCGGGTGGCAGCGGCGGCGCGATGGCCAGCCGTTTAAGATTTGAACGTCGCCCGTACGTGCTCCACGATGCCCGAAGCGGCCATTTCGTAGCCCTGCACCAGCATGTTGGCAATGGCGCGCGGTGTGCTGCGGCCGTGCCCGATGATGGCGTTGTCGTTGATGCCCAAGATGGGCGAACCGCCCACCGACTCGTAGTTGAACCGGTCAAAAAACGGGTCGTGCATCTGCTTGGCCTCCATCATGTCATAAATTGACTCGGCCATTTTCAGCAGCACGTTGCCCGTGTAGCCGTCGCAACTGATGACGTCGGCCTTGTCGTTGAACAAGTCGCGCCCCTCGATATTGCCGATGAAGTGGATGTGCGGGTTTTCCTTCAGCAGCTGAAACGCGGCTTGCAGCAGCGGAGTGCCCTTGCCTTCTTCTTCGCCCAGGTTCATGAGGCCCACCTTGGGCTTCTCGATGCCCAGCACGTACTGCGCGTACAGCGAGCCCAACTCGCCAAACTGCTCCAGCATTTCGGGCTTGCACTCGGCATTGGCTCCTACATCGAGCAGAATGCCAAACCCGCCGTGCAGCTTGGGCACGAAGTTGGCGATGGCCGGGCGCAACACGCCGGGCACGGCCTTCACCGTGAACATGGCGCCTACCAGCATGGCTCCCGTGTTGCCGGCCGAGCAAAATGCCTCCACTGCGCCGCTGTGCAGCATTTTGTAGCCCACGGCGATGCTCGAGTCCTGCTTTTGCTGGAACGCCTTGGCCGGGTGCTCGCTCATGTCGATAACCTGGCTGGCGGGCACAAATTCGAGGGCGGTACCGGCCGCGCCGGCGGCGGCCAGCAGCGGCCGCACCGCGTCGGGCTGGCCAATGAGGACGATGCTGGCCTTGCCCGTCAGGATTTCGGCGGCCAACAAGGCACCCGCCACGGCGGCTTGGGGGGCGAAGTCGCCGCCCATTGCGTCGAGGGCTATTTTCATGAAAGCAAAGGGTTTGGTAAGAAAGAAGAGTGGGAGCAGGCCCGGCAGCAGGGCCGCGCCCCCGAAGGGATTTGGCAAACCGCAAAGGCCGTTAGCGGCGGCAATGATAAGCTAAAAATCCGACTGTGCCGCCCCGAAAGACCGCACAGCCGGACCAATTTGGTGCCGCTAAGTAACGACAGCCGGGCCAAAGGCCGGGCGTTTTCTACTCGTCGTCTGAGTCGTCGGCGGCGGCGGGCACAGCACCTTTCTTACTGAACCCCTTGATGGCCAGCTTGCCGTTGTGGTAGAGGTCGCCGTCCACCACGTAGGCTTTGTGGCGCAGGTGCAGTTCGCCGGTAGTGCTGCAAAGCGTGATGGCTTTGGGGGTGAGCTTGTAATGGCTACGGCGCTTGTCGCGGGTAGCGGAGGAAGTACGGCGCTTAGGATGAGCCATGGTTTTAGGGAGTTGTGAGTTAAGAGTTAAGATTTATGAGTTCGCGGAACTCGGAGGTAGGGCCGTTTGGAGCGGAAGTCTCCGGGCGGCCCCTAGTGATATACTTTAGTTGAGATTGCGCAGGGCGGCCCAGCGGGGGTCGGCGGGCTCGTCGTTGTCGGGGGCCTCGTCGTGGTCGCGGGTCGAGAAGATGAGGGTGGTTTTGGCGTCGGGGTTGTCGTCTTCCTCGTTTTGGAAGCGCGGATGCAGCTTTTTCATGGGCAGCGCCAGCCCAATGTAATCGTAGAGGTGCTGGGCCAAGGGCAGCACCTGGGTGTCGGGGGTTATTTGCAGCACGTCGTCGTTGAGCTCCTTGGCCTCGTCGCCGAAGCGCACCAGCAGCTGCTCGTGTAAGTCCAGGGGCTGGTCAAACTCGTCGAGGCTGCGGTCGCAGGTGAGGCGCACCGTGCCGGCGATGTGGAAGTTGAGCGTCAGCAGGCGCTCGGTTTTGAGCACGTCCACGGCAGCTTTCAAGTGGCCGTCGGCTACGATGGGCGTTTCAAAAAGGGCAAAGAATTCCGGCCCCAACTCAAACTCCAGGCGCTGCGCGGGCTGCGTTAGGCGGGCGAGGTTGAGGTCGTAGATGCTTTCTTTTTTCACGGATTGCCGCGGCGGTGCTGGGCTTGCGGGCCGCAAAAGTAACGAATTTTCAGCACTTAGCCAAAAAAGAGCGTAACATTTCGGTTCGTATCAGGCAGTGCGCAGGATGAACGCGGGGCTAATATTCAGCCGCTCGTGGAGCTTTTTGGCTATGTCAAGGGTTACACGCCGCTTGCCGCTGAGGATTTGGGAGAGTTGATTGGCGGGAACGTTCAAGAAGGCCGCCATTTGTTTTTGGTTGAAGTGATAGTGCAACATCTTATGCAGCAGCATGTCTGCCAGCGTAACTGGAAGAGTTTTGGGCATTGGGAAATAACCCTCAATGAATTGAAAGTCGGAAATAGTTTCGGCCAATGCCCGCGCATATTTTATCAACTCCGTATTGTCCCCGAGCATTTCGTCGTTGAACTGTTCGAACTCAGTTAGTGCCTTCTCCATTTCCTCAATGCTTTCGATGCTTGGCGGACGTTTCATGGTGAAGGCGTTTTTTTGGGACTCTTTTTCCTATCAGTGTCGTCGCAGCTACCGTGCCGACCGTGGCTCGGCGGCTGCCCGGCGGCGTTGCCAGATGGCGGCCGCCGCGAACACCGCCGCCCGAAACGACGACGCATCGGCCCCGAACTTCCCGGCCAGGCCGTAGGCCGTGCCGTGGTCGGGCGAGGTGCGCACGACGTTGAGGCCGGCCGTGAAGTTGACGCCGCGCTCAAATGCCATGAGCTTGAAGGGAATAAGACCCTGGTCGTGGTAGAGGGCCAAGGTGGCGTCGAACTGCCGGAACTGCTGGGTTCCGAAGTAGCCATCGGCCGGGTAGGGGCCAAACACGAGGTGGCCGTCGTGCACAAACTGCTTGATGACGGGGGCCACGAGGTCGAGGTCTTCGCGGCCCAGCAGGCCGTTTTCGCCGGCGTGGGGGTTGAGGCCCAGCACGGCGATGCGCGGCTTGCCGATGCCAAAATCCGTCTGCAACGACTTGAGCAGTAGCTTAATTTTGTTTTTAAGCAGCTCGCTGGTGAGGCGGGCGGGCAC
>JANXUO010000466.1 GCA_025356245.1 Hymenobacter sp. | reverse complement strand
ACCCCAAGTACGCCGAGGCCTACCTCAACCGCGGCCACGCCCGCGAAATGCTGCGCCGCCCCGACGACGCCTGCCAGGACTGGCGCCAGGCCGCCGCTCTCGGCATCGACGCCGGCAACAGCTACGCCGCTGCCGCCGGCTGCGCCGGCGAGGCCAGCGAGGCCCCGGCTGCGGAAACCCCCGAAAAGCAGCCCGAAACCAACAAGAAATAACGCCCGGCCGCCCGCTGGCGCGCGTTCTTAACGCGCTGCCGCCTTCCCCAAGCCCCCTATCCAACCCCGCTATGCGTACCACTACCCGCTTTTTTTTGCTGATTGGCTTGCTTACCGCCGGGGCCGCGCCCGCCGTGCTGGCCCAAGGCCAAAGCCGCCCTTTCAGCAAGGAAACCGTTGCCGACAAAGAGGCCCTCAAAACGGCCCAGCGCGAGCTGAAGGCCGGCGATGCGGCCTACGAAACCGACCCGCCCCGCTACGAAACCGCCCTGCCCCACTACCTCATCGCCCAAAAAGTCAACCCCGACAACGCCGAGCTGAATACCAAAATCGGCGACTGCTACCTGCACTCGGGCAACAAAACCCCGGCCCTGCCCTACCTGCGGCACGCCCTCGAGCTGGCCCCTACCACCGACCCGCGCACCCACTTCCTGCTGGCCCGCGCCCTGCACCTCAACGCCAAGTGGACCGAGGCCATCAAAGAATACCAGCTGGCCGGCCCCACCAGCAAAACCGGCAAAAAAGGCAGCGACACCTACACCGTGACGCCCGACGACCTGGCCCGCCGCACCCGCGAGTGCTACAACGGCCTGGAGCTGCAAAAGCACCCCGTGCGCGTGTTCATCGACAACGCCGGGCCCGAAATCAACTCTTCGGCCTCGGACTACGGCCCCGTGGTGAGCGCCGACGAGGCCACGCTGCTCATCACCTCGCGCCGCCCGGCCAGCCCCAAAGCCCCCAAAGACCCCGAAGGCGACGGCTATTTTGAGGACGTGTACCAGGCCACCCGCAAAGGCAAGGCCTGGGGCAAGGCCCTCAACCTGGGCCCCCCCGTGAACTCCGAAGGCCACGACGCCACCGTGGGCCTGGCCCCCGACGGCCAGCGGATGCTGGTGTACGTGGACGAAAACGGCGGCGACCTCAACGAAGCCAACCTCAAGGGCAACGCCTGGGGCCGGCCCCAGCGCCTGGGCACGCGCATCAACACCCGCTTCCACGAGTCGTCGGGGTCCTACTCGCCCGACGAGCGGCTGCTGTACTTCGTGAGCGACAAGCCCGACGGCGGCCGCGGCGGGCGCGACATCTACAAGGTGGAAATGGAAGGCAAGGGCCCGGCCGTGAACCTGGGGCCGGTCATCAACACGCCCTACGGCGAGGAAGGCGTGTTTATGATGCCCGACGGGCAGACGATGTACTTCTCCAGCGAGGGCCACAACTCGATGGGCGGCTACGACATCTTCAAAAGCACCTACCTCGACGGCAAGTGGAGCGAGCCCGAAAACCTGGGCTGGCCCATCAACACCCCCGACGACGACGTGTTTTTCGTGACCTCGGCCTCGGGCCGCCACGGCTACTACAGCTCCGACCAGCCCGGCGGGTTGGGGGCCAAAGACATTTACCAGGTCACCTTCCTCGGCCCCGAAAAGCAGCCCATGCTCAGCCAGGAAGACCAGCTGCTGGCCTCGCGCCTGGCCCCCGTGAAGCAAACCCTGCTGGCCCCGCCCGTGCTGGTGGCCTCGGCCAAAGTCACCATCCTGAAGGGCACCATCACCGACGACGCCACCAAGCAGCCCGTGGAGGCCACCATCGAGCTGCTCGACAACAGCACCGGCACCAGCATCGCCACCTTCCGCAGCAACGCCACCTCGGGCAAGTACCTCGTGAGCCTGCCCTCGGGCACCAACTACGGCATCGTGGTGCGCCAGGACGGCTACCTGTTCCACTCCGAAAACTTCGACCTGCCCGCCACCGCCGCCTTCGCCGAAGTCACGAAGGACATTGGCCTGAAGAAGATTGAAATCGGCTCGGTGATTGTGCTGCGCAACATCTTTTTCGACACCAACAAGGCCCTGCTACGCCCCGAAAGCAAGGCCGAGCTGGAGCGCCTGCAAAAGCTGATGGTGGAGATGCCCTCGCTCAAGATTGAGCTGGCCGGCCACACCGACAACGTAGGCAAGCCCGCCCTGAACCAGGACCTGAGCCAGCGCCGCGCCCAGGCCGTCGTCACGTACCTCACCCAGCACAGCATCGGGGCCGACCGCCTGACCACCGCCGGCTTCGGCGACACCCGCCCCGTGGCCCCCAAC
This sequence comes from Hymenobacter sp., assembly GCA_025356245.1. Taxonomy (GTDB): domain Bacteria; phylum Bacteroidota; class Bacteroidia; order Cytophagales; family Hymenobacteraceae; genus Hymenobacter. The sequence goes on along the minus strand of JANXUO010000466.1, from coordinate 247 downwards.
ACCACCAAAGCCGGCCGCAAGCTCAACCGCCGCACCGAATTCAAGGTGACGGGCAAGTAAATTGCACTGGGGCGGGTCAAAATGTTCGTTTGAGGGCTCCGGGCTGGCCCGGAACCCTCCGGGGAACTCCCCAAAGGGTTCCGGGTTGGCCGGGAGCCCTTCGGGGAACTCCCCAAAGCGTTCCGGGTTGGCCGGGAGCCCTTCGGGGAACTCCCCAAAGCGTTCCGGGTTGGCCGGGAGCCCTTTG
>JANXUO010000456.1 GCA_025356245.1 Hymenobacter sp. | reverse complement strand
TGAAGGAAACCGCCCGGCGCTACACGCATCACAAGCAGTTGGTTGTTACGGCTACCGACTACGACCGCGAGTACGCCAGCCGCAAGGCCAACGTCACCATCGAAGGCAGGGTCGAAACCAGCGTTTTGCCTTCGCCGGTGGCCATTTCCGAAATTTTGCCCTGGTGCAACACCACGCCGCCGATGAGCTGCACATCGTAATGCACCATGTCCCAGGTAATATCGGCCCCGGCGGCGGTCCATTTGTTGCTCCAGATGGCCTGGTCGCCTTCGATGGTGACGTTGGCCTTGCGGCTGGCGTACTCGCGGTCGTAGTCGGTAGCCGTAACAACCAACTGCTTGTGATGCGTGTAGCGCCGGGCGGTTTCCTTCACAATGGCGAAGGTGATGGGCAGCACGTCGAGCAGCACGGCTTCAAGTTCCTTATTACGCTGCTTTTCGAGGGCGTCGATTTGGGTGAAAATCGCCTCTTTCTGCACGATGTCGAGGTTGGGCGGCCCGGCAATTTGCTGGTGCAGGCCGGCCAGTTGCCCGTCCAGCTCCGCCAGGTGGGCGGCAATACGGGCCCGCACCTGCCGGGTTTGGTCGCGCAGGCCATCGTCGCTCAAGTCGGTCAGTTTGGCCGTTTCAGCGTTGATGAGGCCCACATAGGGCACTACTTCCTTCAGGTCACGCTCCGCTTTGGAGCCGAATATTTTGGCAATGGTCTTGCCGACAAAATCAAACATCGGATAGTTTTTTAGCGAAACCGCGCCGCCCGGCCCCCAAATTTACGGCAGGCGCAGCCAAAACCGTCCCAAAAAATCGGAGGCAGCCACTTTGGCCGAACGGTATTTCCCGCAGCGGACGCAGCGAAAAAGCCGCAGCGAGCCGCAGTGTCGTTCAACGAACACTGCGCTCACTGCGGCTTTTTCACTGCGCCCCCACTACCGAAGATTGAGGCAGCGCACCTGGGGCAAACGTCTTATTCCCCCTTAGGAGCACGGGCCACCAGCTTCTCTACCAAGGCGGTGCTACCAGCGGCGATGGTGGGCCGAACCGGCTTTGCAGCATCGGTTTTCTCGGTCAGCTTTTTATAGAGCGTGAGGGCTTGGGCTACTACCTGGTCCATGTTGTAGTACTTGTAGGTAGCGAGGCGGCCCACAAAATGCACACCGGGCGTGGCCTCGGCCAGCTTGCGGTACTGGTCGTAAAGGGCCGCATTTTCGGGCATTGGAATGGGGTAATACGGGTCGCCCTCGGCCTGGGGATACTCGTACACGATGGCCGTTTTGGGGTGGGTTTGCCCGGTAAGCGCCTTAAACTCGGTGATGCGGGTGTAGGGGTGCTCGTTGGGGTAGTTCACCACCGGGGCGGCCAGGTGCTGCTCCTTGTTAAGGGTTTCGTGCTTGAATTCGAGCGAGCGGTAGGGCAGTTTGCCGAACTTAAAGTCGAAATACTCGTCCACCGGGCCCGTAAAAATCATATCCTTGTACGGAATGAAGTCGATGACGTCGTGGTAATCGGTGTTGAGCATCACCTTGATGTTGGGGTGGTCGAGCATTTTGTCGAACATCCGGGTGTAGCCGTGCAGGGGCATGGCCTGGTAGGTGTCGGTGAAGTAGCGGCCGTCGCGGTTGGTGCGGGTAGGCACGCGGCTGGTCACGCTTTTGTCGAGTTGCGAGGGGTCGAGGCCCCACTGCTTGCGGGTGTAATTCTTGAAAAACTTCTCGTACAGCTCGCGGCCCACTTTGCTCACCACCACGTCCTCGGAAGTACGGATAACCGGCACGTCCTCGGCCACCGACTCAAAAAACTGCTCCACCTCAAAGGAGTTCAGCTTCAGGCCATAGAGCTGGTTGATGGTGTCGAGGTTGATGGGCATGGGCACGTTTTGGCCATCGACGGAGGCGAGAACCCGATGCTCGTAAGGGCGCCAATCGGTAAAGCGGCCCAGGTAATCGAACACTTCCTTGGAATTGGTGTGGAAGATGTGCGGCCCGTACTTGTGAATGAGGATGCCGTCCTCGTTGTAGTGGTCGTAGGCATTGCCGCCGATGTGGCTACGCTTGTCGATAATCAGCACCTTTTTATTGCTGCGGGTAGCCAGCCGCTCGGCCAGCACGGAGCCGGCAAACCCGGCCCCGACGATGAGGTAATCAAACATGGTAGAAAGGATTGGAAAGGTGGAGGGTAGCAGGAATCAGGACCGGGCTTCAGGCGAGCACGGCCGCGCGCACCGGGGTAACGGGGCGCTTGGCTTTCAGTCGGTTGTTCATCAGGGCCAACATTTGCTGCCAGGTATCGTCCCAGCTGATGGTGGCGAGGTAATTATCAGTACGCTGCTGCCAGTCGGCGTCGGCGCGTTGGGTAAGTGCTGTGGCGATGGCGGCCCCAAAGTCAGTAGCATTGTCAGCGATATGCACGAGGTTGAGGTCGCCGTAAGGCCGCACGACGTCGCGGATGGGCGTGCTCACCACGGGGTTGCCGGCGGCGAGGTACTCGGGGGTTTTGGTGGGCGAAATGAATTTGGTGCTCTCGTTATCGGCGAAAAGCAGGGTGGCCACGTCCCAACCTTTGAGGTAGGCGGGCAGTTCCTGGTAGTCTTTGCCGCCTAGGTAGTGAATGTTGGCGGGACGGGGCAGCGCGGCCGGGTCTATTTTCACCACCGGGCCGATGATGACAAACTGCCACTGCGGGTGGTTTTCGGCCAGCTGCCCCAACAGCTCAAGGTCGAGGCGCTCATCCACAACGCCAAAAAAGCCGATGCGGGGCTGGGCAATGCCCGCTTGGTCGGCAGGTTCGGACAGTTCCGGCAGGCGGGCCTGGCCAAAGTGGGCCTTATCGATGCTGCTGGGGAAGGGATGGGCGTCGGGGTGCTGCTCGCGCTTGGCCTCGTACAGTGTATGGCCGCCGGTGAATACCAGGTCGGCTTTGCGGAACAACTCTTGCTCGCGGCTTTTCAGCGCGGGCGGGGCAAACTTAAAGTTGGCCAACTCGTCCATGCAGTCGTACACGGTAAGCAACGGCGCAAAGTGGCGCGACTTGCCCAATGCCATGGGCGTGTAGTACCAAAAGCTGTATTGCTCAATGCTTTGTTCGTCAAAAAATTCCGTCAGCAGCGCGGCCTGGGCTTGGTCGGCGGCGGCTTCGTCGGTTCGCAAGTACTGAGGCAGGTGGGCCACTATTACTTGCAGGCCGTGCTGCCGCTCCTTTACCTCAATGTGCGGCGCAACGGCATCATCTGCGTGAAAAAACGGTTCTTCTACGTAGAAAACGCGGCCGGCCTGGGCAAAGCGCGACAGCAAATGCTGCGGACGCTGCCATACAAAATCCCAATGCAGATGGGCAAAGCACACCAAATCAATGGGTTTTCCACCGAAATTATCCAGGGCAGCAGTAGCATTTTCAGAAATATCAGGGCGCGGCAAACCAGCCGACTTGATAGTGTTCAGCATAACTGGGGAGGTAGGCGAGAAAATGGGGCGTACTTGCAGACACGTAGGGCCGATAATCAGCCCGCTGCAACCACGCCCGCTCCTATACGGCCCAACCGGGGCAAAGGATACGCCTCCTGATTCCCAATCCTGGATAAAAGGCTAACTAAAATGCTTAGTTATCCTCGTTAAGCAAGCACTGAAACTCAACCGTATCGAGCCATTCGCCGGGCCTTGCGCCGCGCAGCCACGCCCGGCGGGTGCCCACCGCTCTGAATCCCGCCGCCTCAAACAGCTTCAAACTCGCAGCATTGCCTGCCCCTACCGTAGCATACAGTTGGTGCAGCCGCAGGGTGTGCCGGGCGTAGGGCAGCAGCAGGGCCAGCGCCTGCCGGGCCAGCCCACGCCCCCGAAAATCTTTTTTGAGCGTGATGCCTACCCCGGCGCGCTGGTGCAGGGGCGAAAAATCGAACAAATCGAGGGTTCCCACGGCTTCCTCCCCTTCGCATACCACGAGGCGCAACTGCCGCACCTCCCATAAATCGGCTCCCGCGTGGGCCAGGTACTCGCGTAGCGCATGGCGCGAAACCGGGGCCAGCGTATCCGACACGGCCCAGATGTCGGGGTCGTTTTCCAGGGCAAAAATGAAGTCGAGGTCCTCGGGTTCGAGGGCGCGGAGAGTAAGCATGTGCCTGAGCTAACAGCTAAACAATCCCCTCAAACACCCGTACGGCGGGGCCACTTAGCCACACGTTGGTAAAGCTGCCGTTGGGGTGGCACTCGAAGGCCACCTCCAATTCGCCGCCGGGGGTGCTGAGGCGCACCGGCGAGATAGCGCCGCGTTGGGTGGCGGCCAGGGCCACGGCCGTTACGCCGGTACCGCAGCTTAATGTTTCGTCCTCGACGCCGCGCTCGTAGGTGCGCACGGGCCAGGGCAGGGCGGGGTCGGCGGGGGTTTCGACAAAGTTGACGTTGGTGCCCGATGGGTCGTAGGCTTGGTCGAAGCGGATGTCGTGGCCGTGGCCGTACACGTCGAACTCGGCCAGGGGGCCCGCTTCGGCGGCGTCGAGGAAGTGAACGTGGTGGGGCGAGCCGGTGTCGAGAAACACGTCGTCTCGGTCGTCGCCAAGGTCGGCGGGGTGGATGGCGGCTACGTCCTGCATCCGCAGGCGCACGTTGCCGTCGGGCGCGATGCGGGCCTCGTGGGGGCCGTCGATGGCCAGGAAATTAGCCCCGTTTTCAATGAGGCCCAGGTGTTTGGCAAACGCCACCAGGCAACGCCCGCCGTTGCCACACATCGAGCTGGGCAGGCCGTCGGCGTTGAAGTACACCATCTCGAAATCGTAGCCTTCGCGGCTACGCAGCAGCATCAGCCCATCGGCCCCGATGCCGAAGCGGCGGTGGCAAAGGTGGGCAATGCGGGCCTGGTCGGCAGTACCGAACTGCTGGGCGCGGTCGTCCAGAACGATGAAATCGTTGCCGGTGCCTTGGTATTTATGGAATTGCATGATGGGGGCAAAAATACGGCGGCCCCGCTCCTAGCGCCCCTGCTCGGCCAAATCGCCGCAGCGCAGCCACCATTCCCAGCGCTTGCGCTTGGGGGCAATTTTACCGCGCAGGTATTTTTCCATGATGAGGGCGGCGCAGGGCGCGGCTGAGAGCCCGCCGAAGCCGGCGTTCTCAATGTACACGGCCACCACGATTTGCGGATTACGCGCCGGGGCGAAACCGGCAAAAGTGGCGTGGTCCTCGCCCTCGTCGTTTTGCACGGTGCCGGTTTTGCCGGCCACCGTGATGCCCACATCGGCCAGCGAGGCCAGGGCGGCAGTGCCGCCGGGCTGCAAGGCAGCCACCATGCCCGGCACCAGGGCCGCCAAGTGAACGCTGTCCACCAGCGTGCGGTGCCGGGCGCGGAACTTGGCCAGCGGCTGGCCCGCATTGCCCACGGCCCGCACGAAGTGGGGCGTGATGTACCAGCCCCGATTGGCAATGATGGCCAGCACATTGGCCGTTTGCAAGCCAGTGATGTTGATTTCGCCCTGACCGATGCTCAGGGGGAAGATGGTGGTGTACGGCCAGCCGCAACGGCCATAAAGGCGGTCGTAATAGCGTGGGGTTGGGATGAAGCCGGGCCGCTCGCGGGTCTGGTCGGAGCCGAGCAGCGTATCCAGCCCGAACGAGCGCACGTACCGAGCCCAGGCGGCGAGGTGGGCGTAGCGGGCGGCGCAGGTGTCGGCGGCCGTGGCGGCAGTGCCGGGGCGCGGCTCCACCACGGCCCGCAGCACCTGGTAGAAGTAAGGGTTGCAGCTGTATTTCAGCGCCATTGTGAGGTTGCGGGCGCGCGGGTGCGGGTGCACGCAGTTGATGAGCGACTGGTCGCAGCGAAACGACGTATCGGCCGGAATGGCCCCCAATTGCAAGGCCACGGCCGCGTTCACCAGCTTAAACACCGAGCCGGGCGGGTTGGCCAGCAGCGCCGGGCGGTTGAGCAGAGGCCGGTCGGGGTGGCGCAGCAGGGCGCGGCGCTCGGCCCCCCGGCGGGGGTCGGTGAGGGTGGCGGGGTCGTAGGTGGGGGCCGACACGTAGCAGAGGATTTCGCCAGTGGTCGGCTCCAGGGCCACGAGGTAGCCCCGGCGTTCGCCCAGCAGGCGTTCGGCGTAGGCTTGCAGCTCCTGGTCGAGGCCCAGGTGCAGGGCCTGGCCGGGGCGGTACAGCGTGTCGGCGGCCCAGGTGCCGTGGGCGCGGCCGTGGCCGTCGGTGAGCGGGTGGTAGGCCCCCCGGCTGCCCGTCAGCAGGGCGTTGTAGTAGCTTTCGAGGCCGCCGCTCCGCAGCCGAAAATAAATGCCGCGCTCAGTAGTTTTGGCTTGGTAGAGAAACGATTGGGCTTCGGCCGCCCGGTAGCCCAGCACCGCCGCCGCCACGGGCGCGGCAAAAGCGCGGCGGCGCTCGGTGCGTACCACTAGCCCCGGCCACTGCCGCGCTTGCCGCTGGACTACGGCTGCCTCGGCCGCCGTAATGGCCAGCTGCACCGGCCAGCGCTGGGGCCGGAACGCGGGCGGCGGCGGCACGGGCGGCAACGGCGGCCGGGTGCTGTCGGGCACCGCAGCTGGCGGCGCGGGCAGCATCACCACGGGCGGCCGGGCGGCGGCCACCCGTGCCTGCAACGCCCCGGCGGGCCAGCCCAGCGCCCGGTTGAAAGCCGCCGAATCGAGCGGCCAGCCGCGCGGCAGCACCAGGGTATAAAACCGGCCGTTGCGCACCAGCACCGCCCCGTGGCGGTCGTAAATGCCCCCACGCTGGGGCAGATATACCTCGCGGCAGTGCAGGTAGGGGTCGGGCGGAGTTGGGGCGCTGGGCGCGGTACAGGCCGTCAGGCCACTTATCAGCAGCACTACGGCCCTTTTCATTTGCAGCGAAGCCACCATTGGGTAAAGCTAGCGCCCGACTGCCGGGCACCGGGCAGGGCTTCGACAAACGCAGGCAAATGACTTCCGAACGCTGCGCAGCGACTGACGATGGAAAGACGGGCAGCACCGAAGCAACATGACCATTCCCGACCGGACAAATACATGAGACATGCGAATGTTATCATGCACTTTCCTGCCCGTCTTCTCATGTCTCATGCCTCATATCCGGAGCCTGACTGTACCGCGCCCTGCCCGCACCGGGCTACCTTTGCGGCCCGTTGTTTTTTAGTATGTACGATTTCCTCACTACCAGCCCCTGGCCCGATTACGAGCTAATCGACTGCGGCAACTTTCAGAAGCTCGAACGCTTTGGCCCCTACGTGCTGGCCCGCCCCGAGCCGCAGGCCATCTGGGACCCGCACCTGCCCGCCAGCGAGTGGGAACGCGCCGACGCGGCCTTCGCCCGCGCCGCCGGCTCGGCCGAAAAAGGCCAGTGGCGGCTCAAACCAGCCATGCCCGAGCA
>JANXUO010000449.1 GCA_025356245.1 Hymenobacter sp. | reverse complement strand
GAAACGACGAAATTATCCATAAGTTCTGTCTACAAAGTTACCCAGAAACGGGCGGCTTTGGAAGGGGTAACGGGAGATGGCCTGGAGGGCAATGAGCAAATGCTGCCCACACAATGGCCCTCTGAAAATTGACTGCTTGCTGTTGCGCCCGAAAGGGCTGGCGCAACAGCAGTTACCCAAAGACAGCGGGCGCGAATTCATAAGCAAACATTTACCTGAATATTATTAGCTTTACGCTATCAACCATTTTCTGCACCCTACTATGAAAAATTTGTTTTTTGCTTTACCAACGGCCTGCCTGCTGGCCGGCGGTGTCCAGGCTCAGACCATGCCGGTGGCGGCCCCGTCGGTGCCGGCCACCGACACCTACTTCGGCACCACCGTCAACGACCCGTACCGCAACCTGGAAAACCTTAGCGACCCGGCCGTGCAAGCCTGGATAAAGGCCCAGGCGGAGTATGCGCGCCAGACCTTGGATGCCATCCCGGGCCGGCAGAAGCTGATTGATGCAATGCAGGCATTTGATGCCCGCAAGGCGGCCAAGGTCGGCACCCTGCGCATTGCCGACAACGACCGGTACTTCTACCTCAAAACCCGCCCCCAGGACCAGCAGGCCAAGCTCTACTGCCGCGACGGCTACAAAGGGGCCGAGGTGCTGCTCTTCGACCCGGAAGCCTACGAAACCGGCAAGGTGTACACCGTCAGCAGCTTCGCGCCCACGTTTGATGGCTCGAAAGTGGCGTTCAGCATCGGGGAGAAAGGGGCTGAGATTGGCCGTACGCTGATTATGGACGTGAAAACGCACAAGCTCTACCCGGAGCAGCTGGAGCGCACCTCCTTCGGCTCGGCCGACTGGCTGCCTGATAACAATACCCTAACCTACACGCCCATGAACAGCGCCGACGTGAAGGACCCCGCGGCCCGCCTCAACACGCAGGCGCTGCTGCACCGCGTGGGCACGCCGCAAAGCCAGGACCGGCCGGTATTTTCCGCTCAGCTGTGCCCCAAGCTGGGCATCACACCCGCCGAGTACCCGTACGCCGGCGTGGACCGCGACAGCAAGCTGACGTTCGGCTTCCTGAGCAGCGTTGACCGGTATTTGCACGGGTACTACGCCCCGGCCGCGGCGCTGGCCCAGCCCAGCGTGAAGTGGCAGCCGCTGTTCGAGCCCCAACAGGAAGTCACCAACTTCGTCACCGACGACCAGTACATCTACTTCACCACGTCGAAAAACACGCCGCGCGAAAAGATTATGCGGATGCCCGCGGCCCGGCCCGATGTGGCCCGCGCCGAGCTGCTGGTGCCCGAAAGCCCAACCGAGGCCATCGACGACAACGAGCTGCTGACCACCCGCGATGGCCTGTACTTCGTACGCACGAAAAACGGTGTGGAAGCCAAGCTGTATTTCGTACCCAAGGGCAGCAAAACACTGGTGGCCATCGCCTTGCCCGAGAAAGCCGGGAGCATTGCGCTGCAAAACAAAAACACCCAATCGCCCGACCTGTGGGTGGCACCCACGGGCTGGACCACCGACCGCAAGCGCTACCGCTACATCGCCGCCACCAAGAAATTCACGGCCGAGCCGCTGTCGTCGGAAGCGCAATACCCCGAGTTTGCGGATTTGGTGGTGGAAGAGCAGCTGGTGCCTTCGCACGACGGCGTGCTGGTGCCCCTGTCGCTCATCTACAAAAAAGGCACGCCGCGTAACGGCACTGCCCCGGTGTTTCTGTATGGCTACGGGGCCTATTCCATTTCCAACCCGCCGGCTTTCAACCCCAACCGCTTGCTGTGGACGCAGCAGGGCGGCGTGCTGGCCGTGGCCCACGTACGCGGCGGCGGCGAACTCGGCGAGGCCTGGCACAAAGCCGGCCAAAAAGCCACCAAGCCCAACACCTGGAAAGACCTCATTGCCTGCGCCGACTACCTGGTGAAGAGCCAGTACACCGCCCCCGGCCGCATTGCCATCAACGGGGGCAGCGCCGGCGGCATCCTCATCGGGCGGGCCATGACGGAGCGGCCCGACTTGTTCGCCGCCGCCATTCCGCAGGTGGGCTGCCTGAACGCGGTGCGGATGGAAAACTCCCCCAACGGCCCGGTGAACGCCCCGGAATTCGGCACGGTGCTGAAGGAGGACGAGTGCAAGGCCCTGCTCGAAATGGATGCCTACCAGCACCTGCAACCCGGCACGAAGTACCCGGCCACCCTCGTGACGGCCGGCATGAACGACCCGCGCGTGATTGCCTGGCAGCCGGCCAAGTTTGCCGCCCGCCTGCAAGCCAGCACGGCTTCGGGCAAGCCCGTGCTGCTCTTCACCGACTACGATGCCGGCCACGGCATCGGCAACTCCAAGCAGAAACAGTTTGAATCCACGGCGGATGTGCTCTCGTTCGGCCTGTGGCAAACCGGCGCGCCCGGCTTCCAGCCCAAACCCGTCGCTACGTCGCTGAAATAAGGGCACCGCGAAGCTTGTACCATTCCGCTCGGCGGCGCGCACCCTGTGCCGCCGGGCCGAACGGGGAGGGTGGAAACCTTCCCTCCTCCCCCGTCGTTCCCGGTTCACCGCGTACCTTCGCGGCCTGCTTGGCCTCAACACCCCGGCGGGACTCGTTCTTTACCATTTGGGGATGACCGGAATTGACAGCTTGCGCAAATTGCGGGTAAGCGTGCCAGGAGTTGATGGAAGCTCTCCTGTCAAAAAATCTATCAACAATCAACTGG
>JANXUO010000438.1 GCA_025356245.1 Hymenobacter sp. | reverse complement strand
CCAGCTCGGTATGGAGTTGAAGGCGGGGGACGAAGTCCTCACCACCAACCAGGATTACCCCCGCATGATCACTACCTGGAAACAGCGCGAGCGCCGCGACGGCATCGTTTTGCGCCAGATCACGTTTCCTGTGCCGCCGCCCAGCCTGGACTACCTGGCCAAGCGCATCGAAGACAACATCACGCCGAAGACGAAGGTGATCCACATCTGCCACATCACCAATCGCACGGGCCAGATTTTCCCCGTGCAGCTTACGCGTACCGGGTTTAATAGCCTCATTGCTCCCTTGGTAAAGCGCACCATTGACGCCTGCCAGCAAGCAGTGCAGGATGCGGGGCTTGCAGTAGATACCCTCGACGCCGTGCTGCTTGTTGGCGGCTCTACCCGCGTACCACTAGTGCACGAAAGCGTCAGCAAATTCTTCGAGCAAGAAGCCAACAATAGCCTCAACCCCGACGAAGTAGTAGCCCTGGGCGCGGCCATTCAAGCCGACATCCTGGCCGGCAACCGCCGCGACGTGCTCCTTCTCGACGTGACGCCCCTCACCCTGGGCCTCGAAGTGCTGGGCGGCTTGATGGACCCCATCATCCCGCGCAACTCGAAAATTCCCACCCGCGCCGGCCGCCAGTACACCACCAGCGTGGACGGCCAAATCAACCTCAAAATAGCTGTTTATCAAGGCGAGCGCGACCAAGTAGCCCAAAACCGTAAGCTTGGCGAGTTCGTACTGAGCGGCATCCCGGCCATGCCCGCCGGCCTGCCCAAAGTCGATGTCAATTTCCTGCTCAACGCCGACGGCATCCTGCAAGTCGAGGCCATCGAGTTGCGCTCCAACACCCGCCAGCAAGTCGAAATCAAGCCCCAGTACGGCCTCACCGACAGCCAGGTGGAACAAATGCTACTCGACTCGCTGGTGAATGCCAAAGAAGACGTAGCCGCCCGCCTCCTCATCGAGGCCCGCACCGCCGCCGAGCAGCTCGTGTATCAGGTCGAAAACTTCGGCCGCCGCAACGCCCAACACCTCAGCGAGGCCGAAAAAACCGACACCGCCGCACAAGTAGCCGTCCTGCGCCAAGCCCTCACCGGCCCCGACCGCGACCCAATTTTGAAGGCAATGGATGAGTTGGATGAGTTGACCAAGCCCTACGCCGAGCGCGTGATGGACATCGCCATCAAGGGTGCGATGACGGGCAAGAAGCTGTAGCTGTAGCTCGGAGTACCCCCAAGCTCTGCTGCCACCGAAGGGGGCTCGCGTATGCTGCCCCCCCAAAACCAAACGAGCAGTGGAAAATCATCCAAACGCATTCCTCGTTCAATAGCACTCCCCGGCACAAAACCCTTTTTGTACCCAAACACTCGCACAAAAAGGCCCATGAATGCCGCCCTCCACCGCCTGTCCATCCTAGCCGCGGCCCCCGCCCGCCGCATTCTCGGCCTCATGTCGGGCACTTCCCTCGACGGCCTCGACTTGGCCCTATGCCACTGCCAAGGCTCCGGCAGCACCTTAAAAGTCACGCTAGAACACCACACCACAGTCCCTTACCCGGCGGCCCTGCAAGCTCGGCTGCGGGCTATTTCTCAGCGCCAGGTTTCCTTGGAAGAGCTTACCATCCTCCACGCCGAGCTGGCCCGGCACCACGCCGCCATCATCTTAGAAACACTGAAAACGTGGGATATTGCCCCCACCGAAATCGACCTGCTGGCCAGCCACGGCCAAACCGTCTGGCACTCGCCCGCGCACCAGCGGCCGGGCCACGCCTACCAGCACCACGCCACCCTGCAAATCGGCGAGCCTGACCACTTGGCGGCCCTCACCGGCATTATTACAGTGGCTGATTTTCGCCAGAAGCACGTCGCCCACGGCCACGAAGGCGCCCCACTGGCGGGCTATGCCGACGCCCTGCTTTTCGGCAACCCCACTCAGGCGCGGGTGTTGCTCAACCTCGGTGGCATTGCCAACTTCACCTACCTACCGGCGGGCGGCGGCCCCGCCATTATCACCGACACTGGCCCCGCTAACACCTTGCTCGATAGTGCCGTGCGCCAGTATCTACCCGGCCATACGTTTGACGATGGAGGTCGCCTTACCGCCCAGGGTACCCAGCACCCCGGCCTACTCACGGCCCTGCTGGCCCACCCGTTTTTTGCCGCCCCCCTGCCCAAAACCACCGGCCCCGAGCTATTCAGCCCTGCTTACCTAGCCGCCGCTCAGCAGGCCAGCGGCACCGCCGCCTTGTCCCTCCCCCACCTGCTCGCCACCTTGGTCGAACTGACAGCCGTCAGCGTTGCCCAAGCCATCAAAAATTGCGTTCAGGCTCCCGAAACGTCCATTTTTGTCAGCGGCGGCGGGGCACACAACCCCGTGTTGCTGGCCGCCATCCGGCACCACTTGCCCGGCTTCACCCTTGCTCCTACCGAGGCCCTGGGCATCCCAGCCGATGCCAAAGAAGCCGTGCTATTTGCCGTATTGGCCAACGAAACCGTGGCTGGGAACCCAGCTATTAGCTTGGGTAAAATCAGCCTGCCCTGAACCACTGCCCTACCGCACCCCAAACTGCCACACCGCCCGCGCCGCCGTGTCCCGAAACGTCACGTCCAGTCCCCGCCGTTTCCCCAGCAAGGCCGAATCTGCTGCGTAGGTGAAGGCCACAAACGGCCGCGCTCGCCCATCGTCTTCCAACCGAAAACCCAGCTTGTACAGCTCAATGTTCCTGCCGTGAGCGGCGGCCCGCACCAGCCCTGCCCGATGCCGAAACGCCGCCAGCGGCAGGGCGTGCCGCACATCCGGCGTCAGTAGAGCGTAGGCCGCGCGGTCGTCGTGCCGCAGCACGGCCAGCCAAAACCGCCGCCCCACCTGCACCTGCGAGTTACGCGGCGGCGGCCCAAGCGTCAAAACCCAAACACTGAGCACCAACCACCGCGCATCAACGGCTAAATTCACTTCTCCTCCTCCGGCACTAGGATAAACAGGTCTTCGCCCGGCCGCTTCATCAGGTATTTTTCCCGCGCAAACTTCTCCAGCAGCGCCGGGCTGCTCATCAGCTCCGCCCGCTCTTTCTTTACCACCTCAATGTTGGCGAGGTAGTAATCTTTCTCATTCACCAAATCCTGCCACTTGCGGTAGATGTCGAACTGCTTACCCAGGTCATTGGCGTCAAACACCGTCATCCACACCAGGAAGGCCGTGCCCACCAGCAGGTAAAAGTTGCTCAACAAGCGCCCCAGCGGGGCCAGAAACGCGGGCATTTTCATTTGGTAAAGGTAAACGAAAACGGCCGGCTCCGCCATAGCGAAACCGGCCGTAAAGTTGCAGGCAAAGCCCTATCTACATTTTCTTCCCCGGAAAATAAGCCACTTCGCCCAACTCCTCCTCAATGCGCAGCAACTGGTTGTACTTGCTCATGCGGTCCGAGCGTGAAGCCGAGCCGGTCTTAATCTGCCCCGTGTTCAGGGCCACGGCCAAATCGGCAATCGTGTTGTCCTCGGTTTCGCCCGAGCGGTGGCTCATGATTGACTTGTAGCCGTTGCGGCGGCCCAGGTTCACGGCGGCGATGGTTTCGGTCAGCGTGCCAATCTGGTTCACTTTGATGAGGATGGCATTGGCAATGTGCTCGTCGATGCCACGCTGCAAGCGGTCCACGTTGGTTACGAACAAGTCGTCGCCCACCAGTTGGGTTTGCTGGCCCACGCGCTCGGTCAGGCTCTTCCAGCCGCTCCAGTCGTCCTCATCCATGCCGTCTTCGAGGCTGATGATGGGGTATTTCTTCACCCAAT
>JANXUO010000408.1 GCA_025356245.1 Hymenobacter sp. | reverse complement strand
TCGCTAGTCCGGCCCCGGCCAGGCACTAGCGAACGGAGTTTCACGTTTCCTCCCGTATGAAGAACTTTGGTGGCAGGCTACTGGCCTTGTTGTTGCTGATTCTGACGGTTGCCTCGCAGGCCCACGCGCAGAAATTTGGCTGGGTCGATTCGGAGTTTATCATGGCCAAGATGCCGGAGTACGCCAAGGCGCAGCAGGAATTGAGCCTGCTGTCGGATACCTGGCAGAAGGAGATTGAAACCCTACAAAAAGACCTCGACAAGCTGCACCGCAACTACCAAAATGAAGAAGTGGTGCTGACCGAGGCCATGAAAAAAAAGCGGCAGGATGAAATTTTGCTCAAGGAGCAGGAGTTGAAAGCCTACCGCAATAAGCAGTTTGGCTACGAAGGGCAGCTGTTTAAGAAGCGCCAGGAGCTGAACAAGCCGGTGCAGGACAAGGTGTTTGAGGCCGTGGAAAAGGTGGCGAAGAAGAAAACGCTGGCCGTGGTGTTCGACAAATCCGGCGACCTGACCATGCTCTATACCAACCCCGCGCACGATTACACCGAATTTGTGCTCGAAGAGCTGGGCCTGGGCGCGGAAGACCGCAACCAGCCCGGCCCCAAAGGCGCGGTGAAAACCGTGGCCCCACCCAAAACGCCAACAGACCCTAACTTTGAGTCGGACTCGGGCACGCCCGAGGCTGCGCCGGCCAACAAGGCGGCCAACAAGCCAGCACGTCCGACAAAAAAGAAGTAATTACCTTTGTCTCAACATTTTTCTGACCCTTTTTCTTTTTGATGAATCTCGTGAAAATCTTTCGTCTGACGCTCGCCGCCGCTCTGCTGACCGCCGGAACCCTGGCTGCCACTTCCGCGCAGGCCCAGGCCCCCCTGAAAATTGGTTACACCGATGTTCAGTACGTGTTATCCCAGATGACCGAAAGCAAGCAGATTGAGTCGGAGCTCAAAACCTACAACGACCAGCTCGGGGCCCAGCTCAAAAGCAAGAGCACCGAGTTTGAAACCAAAGTGAAGGACTACCAGCAGAAATCCGGCACCATGACCGACGTGGTGAAAGCGGATACCGAGAAGGAGTTGCAGCGCTTGCAGCAGTCCATTCAGGAATTCCAGCGCACGGCCGAGCAGTCGCTCCAGCAAAAGCAGCAAACGCTGCTGAAACCCGCACTGGACAAGCTGCAAAAGAACATCGACCTCGTAGCCGATGAGAACGGCTTCACCTACGTGTTCAACTCCGACGGCGGCGGCAGCCCCCTGCTGCTGCACGCGCCCAAAGACGGCGACATTTCGGACCTCGTGCTGAAGAAAATGGGCATTACGCCCGGCGCGGCAGCTCCCATCAAATCGGGTCCGGCTACCCCGGCCGCCGCACCGGTGGCACCGGGCCTAAACAAGGCCAAGCCTAAAACCAAAAAGTAAGCGGCAACCGCCGCCTGCCCAAAAAAGCCGGAGCATTCGCTCCGGCTTTTTTCATATACCACGACTTTGGGAAATGATAGACGATGAATTTGAGGCGGATGAGCTGCTCGACAGCGAGGCCGACGAGGAAGGCGGCGATGAGCTCTACGAGCACCACCGCATTGTAGTAGACCGGGGCCAGGAGATGCTGCGGATTGATAAATTCCTGCATAGTCGGCTGCGCAATACTTCGCGCAACAAGGTGCAAGATGCCATCCGGGCGCTGGCCGTCGAAGTAAACGGGGTGGCCGTGAAGCCCAACTACCGGGTGAAGCCGCAGGACCTCATCACTGTGACGCTGCCCGAGCCGCCGCGCGAGGGCCGGGTAGTCCCCGAGGAAATGCCGCTCGATATTCGCTACGAGGATGCCGAGCTGCTCATCGTGAACAAGCCGGCGGGCCTGGTCGTGCATCCGGCATATGGCCATTGGCAGGGCACGCTGGTCAACGGGCTGGCCCATCACCTGGCCAACCTGCCCACGGGCCGCAACGGCGAAATCCGGCCCGGCCTGGTGCACCGCATCGATAAGGATACGTCGGGCCTGCTGGTGATTGGCAAAACCGAGTTCGCCATGACGCATTTGTCTTTGCAGTTTTTCCACCACACCATTCAGCGCAGCTACCTGGCCCTTGTCTGGGGCACCCCGCCCGGTCCCACCGGCACGATAACGGGCCATATCGGCCGCAGCGTGCGCGACCGCAAGGTGCAGGCCGTATACCCCGGCGGCGAGCAAGGGAAGCCCGCCGTGACGCACTACGAGGTG
>JANXUO010000391.1 GCA_025356245.1 Hymenobacter sp. | reverse complement strand
GTGTTGGAGCCCGTGGCGTCGCCCCCGTTCAGGCGCACGCTAACCGTGTTGCTGCCTTGGTTGGCCGTGAGCAGGTCCAGGTCGCCGTCGCCGTCCACGTCGCCCAGCTCCACGCTGCGGGTGCCGCCGCCCGCCGCCGGGTCGCTGCCGCCGGAAAAGACGCCCGTATTGGAGCCCGTGGCGTCGCCCCCGTTCAGGCGCACGCTTACCGTGTTGCTGCCTTGGTTGGCCGTTACAAAGTCCAGGTCGCCGTCGCCGTCCACGTCGCCCACCGCCACACTGAAGGGCCCAATGCCCACGGCCACGTCGGCACCGGCCGAAAAGACGCCCGTGTTCGAGCCCGTGGCGTCGCCCCCGTTCAGGCGCACGCTCACCGTGCTACTTCTAAAGTTGGCCGTTACAAAGTCCAGGTCGCCGTCGCCGTCCACGTCGCCCACCGCCACGCGCTGGGGGCTGCTGCCCACGACCGGGTTGCTGCCGCCGGAGAACACGCCCGTGTTGGAGCCCGTCGCGTCGCCCCCGTTCAGGCGCACGCTCACCGTGTTGCTGCTGGAGTTGGCCGTGAGCAGGTCCAGGTCGCCGTCGCCGTCCACGTCGCCCAGCTCCACGCTGCGGGGGCTGTTGCCCACGGCCGGGTCGGAGCCGCCGGAGAACACGCCCGTGTTGGAGCCCGTGGCGTCGCCCCCGTTCAGGCGCACGCTCACCGTGTTGCTGCTGGAGTTGGCCGTGAGCAGGTCCAGGTCGCCGTCGCCGTCCACGTCGCCCACCGCCACGCCGAGGGGGCTGCTGCCCACGGCCGGGTCGGAGCCGCTGGCGAACACGCCCCGGCCATTCGTGCTCACGGCGGTGGTGAACTGGTACACCCGCCGGGTGGTGCCCAGCCCGCCGGCGCCGCGCACAGTGGCCGGCACGCTTACGCGCACCGTTTCGCCGGGCTTGAAGTTGGTGCGCGGCGTGCCGGCCGTGGCCGCGAAGCGGGCCGTGCTGCCGCTCACCGTCACGGCGCCGGCCTTGCGGCCCCCGGCCTGGGCCGAGTACACCCGCACGTTGGCCGCCGAGGCCGCCGTCACCGGCTCGGTGAAGGTCAGGGCCACGGCCGAGTTGGCCAGCGGCGCCGTGCGGGCGATGGCCGCCGGGCTGGCGCTGGCCACTTGCAGCCGCACCGTGAAGGCCGTGCTCGGCGGGCCCGTGCCAAGCGTGGGCGTGGTCACGGTGATGCTTTGGGTGGCGCTGGCCCCGGCCGGCACCCCAAACACCAGGCTGGTGCTGGTCACGCTGGTCGGGGTCACGGCCACGCCGTTCACGCTCACGCTGCTGGCCCCCGCCAGGTCCGTACCCGTGAGGGTGACGGGGATGCCCGCCACGCCGCTCGTGGGCGAGAAGCTGGTGATGGTGGGCACCAGCCGCACCGTAAATGTGTTGGTGGCGGAAGCAGCGCTCACGACTTCGCCGCTGCCTTGGGCCGTGGCGTACACGGTGTGACTGGCCTGGGCCAGGGCCGTGGGCTGCGCGAGCGAAAAGGTGCCGCCGGTGGTAGCGGTGGTGGTGAGGGGCGTGGCGCTGCCATCGACGTACAGGCGCACCGTGCTGCCGGCCGGGGCCGTGCCGCTGTAGGTGGGCGTGGCGGTGGCCACGGTGCTGCCGTTGGCGGGGGCGGTCAGGGCCGGGGCCGCCGTCAGCACCGGGGCAACGGGCGTAATGGTCATCGACCCGTCGCTGTTACCGCCGCCCGAGCCGTAGCTGCCCGCGCTGCTGCCCGCCATCACCCACGACGACCCGCCGCCACCGCCGCCCGTCCGCAGGGAGGTTCCGGTGCCGCTGCCGGTACCGCTGCCCCCGCCGTAATAGCCGCCCCCTCCACTGCCGCCATAGTTATTGCCCACGCCGCCCACGTTGTTGCCGGCGGGGCTTCCTGTCGAGCTGCCAACCCCCGTTTGCGTGGCCCCAGCGCCCGGGCTCGTGCCGGTGCCGGTGCCACCGTTCGGGGTGCCGCCTCCGCCACCCATACACGTCGAGTTGAAGTAGCTTGGGCTTTGCGGGTCGCTGTCGCAGCCGCTGCCGCCGCCGCCGGCCACCAGCAGTGCATTGCGGCTGCTCAAGTAGTCGCCGGTGCTGGTGCCGCTGCGCCGCAAATCAGTGGCCCCACCGCCCACGCTAAGGGCAGGGGAGTAGTAAATGGCGCCGTTAAAGCCGCCGCCGTTGTAGCCGGGGGTAATGCCTGTTATGGGGTTACCGCCGCCAGAGGGGCCTGCAAAAGAGTTCAGGCCGTGGTAGCCGACCACGGCGGTCAGTATTTCGCCGGGTATTACCACCACGGTGGCCCGCACGGTGGCCCCGTTGTAGGCTCCGGTGGCTACCACCACCAGCTGGGTTACGTTGGCCGGCACGGTGTAGTACTGCGGGCTGCCGGTGCAGCCAAAGCTCGTGGTCTGGGCCAGGGCGGGGCGGGCCAGCAGCCCCGTCAGCAGCAGGGCCAGCAGCAGGGCGTAGCAGGAGACAGTCAGGCGGGCCCGGCGGCCCGGTGCGACGGAAAAGCACGGCATAACGAAGCTTGAAATGGCAGGATGAACAGCGGGGGAAACAGGCGTAGCGGGCTGGCGCTGACCCGGCAGCGGGGGTGGCGGCAAGGCCCGCCAGGTGGCTGGACTTCCGCGCTGCAAAAGTACCCGCTGTAACCATGCGGCGGTATGACACAAATATGTCATATTTCACCCAAAACCTGTTTAGGGCTGCTTTTGCGGCAACGGGCTAAAGTCAAAAGACTTCCAAGGAAATCGGAAATTTATGGTGCGACCCATTCAACTTTCGGGCGGTGGTCCAAAGCCTGGTGATGCCTGATTTTCGCTTATCAATTATAGGACTTACGCAAAAGTGAGGGTTGGGCAGACCAATTCCTGGCGCATATACGCATCTAGAGCGGTTCCCAGGTTCGTGTACGCGAGTTACCTAGCGATTGGCCTCACCCCCTAGCCCCCTCTCCGGGGGAGAGGGGG
>JANXUO010000387.1 GCA_025356245.1 Hymenobacter sp. | reverse complement strand
CGAGTACAGCCCCAGCAAAATGGCGGCCCCGGCGGCTACGTAAAATTGGTTAGGCGACTTCTCGAAGCCGAGCAGGCTGACCGTCCACAGCGCCACAATGAAGCCAATGGTGCCCCACACCCGGATGGGCGGGTAGTCCTTCACTACGTCAAGCCCTTCGGTTTTGAGGACCGAAAACGACACGGCGATGGAGAGCGACAGCGTGGGCATGTAGAAAATCATGTTCAGCAGCATTACCCAGAACATGGTGGTGGGGTCGGTTACCAGCGGGATGGTGAGCAGGACGCAGCCGCCCAGGATGTGCAGGATGCCGTAGAGCTTTTCGGCGTTCACGTATTTGTCGGCCACGATGCCCATCAGCGAGGGCATGAAGATGGAGGCAATGCCCATCGTGGAGAAAATGGCCCCAAACTGGGCCCCCGACCACTGCTTGGTTTGAAACCAGTAGGCCCCAATCGTTATCAGCCACGAGCCCCAAATGAAAAACTGGAGAAAACTCAGGACGGTCAGGCGCAGCTTCGTATTCATGGGGGGCGACGGGGGCACAGGCGTTGAAATAAGGCAAAAGCAGCAGCCCCGCAGGAGCCACAACCGTCAAAGATAAATAAAAAAGCCCCCGCGAAGCGCCCAGCGGGGGCAGGCTTCGCGGGGGCCTTACATAGCTCGGCGGGGGGCTTACGCCACGTAGTCGGGCGAGAAGCTGCCGGCGGGCTGGCCGTCGGCGGTGGGGTAGTCGGTGTAGCCGTCGGCGAAGCCGCCGGGGCCGGGGGCATAGTAGGTAGCCTGGTCGGCGTCGGCCAGGGACTGACCGGCTTTGAGGCGCTCCACCAAGTCGGGGTTGGAGATGTAGGCGGTGCCGAAGGAGATGAAGTCGGCGCGGCCGGCGAGGTCGGCCTCGGCACGAGCTACGTCGCGGTAGCCGCCGTTGTAGATGACGGGGCCGGTGTAGTCGGTTTCGAGGGCGGTGCGGCCCTCGGCGTTGAGGTAGGCCGTGCCGACGAGGTGCACGTACACGACGCCGATTTTTTGCAGCTCCTGGGCCAGGTGGGCGTAGGTTTCGGCGGTTTCGGGGTAAGCGGCCATGTCGTTGAAATTGCTGCCCGGCGAGAGGCGGATGCCGGTGCGGTCGGCCCCGATGGCGGCGGCCACGGCGCGGGTGATGTCGAGCACGAAGCGGGTGCGGTTTTCGACGCTGCCGCCGTACTCGTCGGTGCGCTGGTTGCTGTGCGGGTTGAGGAACTGCTCGGGCAGGTAACCGTTGGCTCCGTGAATTTCTACGCCGTCGAAGCCGGCATCCATCGCCAGCTTGGCGCTGTGGGCATAAGCTTTCACGGTGTCGGCCACTTCGGCGGCGGTGAGGGCGCGGGGGGCGGGTTGGTCCTGCATCTGCTGCTGGTCGGTCCACATCTGGCCGGCGGCGGCAATGGCCGAGGGGCCAACGCCTTCGGCCCCGGCAGGCAGGTTCAGCGGGTGAAATATGCGGCCGGAATGCATCAGCTGCAAGAAAATGTGGCCGCCGTGGTGGTGCACGGTTTCCGTCACGCGCTGCCAGTTGGCCACGTGCTGCTCCGTAAAAAGGCCCGGAATGCGGGCATAGCCCAAGCCGTTGGCATCGGGCGAGGTGCCTTCGGCCACGATGAGGCCGGCCGTGGCGCGTTGGCGGTAGTATTCGGCCATCAGCTCGTTGGGCTCGTTGCCCAGGGCGCGGGCGCGGGTCATGGGGGCCATCACGACGCGGCTGGTGAGGGTGAGCGGCCCGAGTTGGGCGGGTTCAAACAAGTGTTTCGACATATTCAGGTTTTGGCCGCTGTGCGTCGGGGGCGGCGTGAGGGTTGATGGAACGCGAATGGTAAATCGGGTACGTACACGAATTGTTTTTGGTTCGATGTTATTAAACAGCTTCGGGCGTTTTGACGGCTATTTCCTACTGGGTCTCGGCTAGCGTGAGTTACGGCTGCGCCCAAACTCGCGCCAGCCTGGGACAGCGAAAATGAATAGGGCGCCAAAGAAAGACGATGGGGAACCCCAGCCAAAGAGAGATTTGTAC
>JANXUO010000377.1 GCA_025356245.1 Hymenobacter sp. | reverse complement strand
GCCGTGGTTAAGCCCATATTGCGGCCAAATAACAATTTCATCCCCGTCACCTGAATCCAACATTCGACGAGGAATCCAACATCTAACGAGCTTTCTGCAAAATCTGCGATTTATGTTCACCGGTATCATTGAATCCCTGGGCACCGTCGTGTCCTTCTCCGACTCGGCCACCAACCGCCAATTCGTAGTCAAGTCGCCCTTCGCGGCCGAGCTGAAAATCGACCAGAGCGTGGCCCACGATGGCGTGTGCCTCACGGTGGTGGCCATCGACTTAGCGGCCGGTACCCACACCGTCACGGCCATCCACGAAACCCTGCGCGTGACCAACCTGGGCCAGTGGGCCGTGGGGCGGGCCGTGAACTTGGAGCGTTGCCTGGCCGCCGGCGGGCGCTTCGACGGCCACATCGTGCAGGGCCACGTAGACGCCACGGCCACCTGCGTTTTAGTCGAGGACCAGGGCGGCTCCTGGCTCTACCGCTTCCGGCACGAGGCCGGCGACCAGCGCCTGACCGTGGACAAAGGCTCCATCACCGTCAACGGCACCAGCCTCACGTGCTTTGATACCACCAACACCGAGTTTTCGGTGGCCATCATTCCGTACACGTACGAGCACACCAGCATTCACCAGCTGCGGGTGGGCGACGGCGTGAATCTGGAGTTCGATATTGTGGGCAAGTACGTGGCGCGGCTGCTGGCCAGTCGGGGCTAATTATGCTACCCGCAGCTGTGCGAAACGGGCAAAAAATTGGTTGGGTGCTGGCGTTGCTGCTGTTGGGGCCAGCGGGGCTTGCCCAGGGGCTGGAAGGCGTGTGGTACGGCCTGGCCCCAACCAGCCTGATTGAAATGGCCATTGCCTGCGACACGGTTACGCTCAAACTCGTGGCCGTGAAGCAAGCCGACGTGAGTCTGACGGCTCGCTACGCGCGCGGGTCTAAATTTGCCCTGGCTCAAACCGCCAATCTGGGCGACCAGCAACTGCTGATTAGCCCGCAAGGCCCCGCCGACAGCACCGTGTACTCGGCCCTGGTGCTGTTCGATTTTGTGCCCAACCAGCGATTCCAGCTGGCGTGGAATGCTTTGGATACCACGGCCCGCAACCCGCTTGCGCTGCTGCGCCTGCACCAGCGCAACCCCCACAAGCTGTTCGGTCAATACTACTACAGCGCCCGCTTCATTGCCGCACTCCGGCGGTTGCGGCCGCTTGACGAGATGACCAAACCAGAGTTTGACCGGTTTTTTGAGCGGTACGCCGCAAAAGTCCGGCAAGCCACCCGTGAATTTGAAGCGCATGAGCCCGATTACTGGTACAAATTTGCCAGTCAGCTCGATGGCTATACCTTCACTCTGAACACCCAAGCGCTGTACGAAGAAGGCTTTTGCCCGCTGCAAGACACCTACACGGTACAGGCCCTGTACCTGCGGTTTTACAGTGCGAAACAAATAGCAAAGAAGGTCAAGGCCATTCTGAACTGAGCGGGTAGCATCTGGTGTAGCTGCTTACCGGTTGGCCCCGGCTCCGGCCCACCGCCGAAACACCAGCGCCGCCGTTGCGGCCAGCCCGGCACCCATCAGCGCCCCGCCCAGCACGTCGCTGGGGTAGTGTGCGCCCAAGTAGATGCGGCTGTACGAGAGCAGCGCGGCCCACAAAAACGTCCCGGTTTTCAACCCCCGAAACCGCCCGGCGGGCAGCACCAGCGCCAAAAAAACTGCCAGCGCGAATGAGTTGGCTGCGTGCGACGACAAAAACCCGAATTGCCCGCCGCAGCCATCGGGCAGGTGCAGCAGCGGCGCCAGCGCGGCGTCGTGGCACGGCCGCAACCGCCCCACCAGTGGCTTGAACAAGCGCGAGGTAATGCTGTCGGCCAGCGCCACGGCGGCAATCAGCAGTGGTAGCAACCGCCAGGCTTGCCCCCGAAATTGCCAAATAAGCCAGCCAGCCAGCAGCGCGTAGGCCGGAAACCACACCAGCCGATTCGAGGCCCACAGCATCACGCTATCCAGCGCTGGGGCATGGGCGCGGTTGAGGGCCAGCAGCAGGGCCCGGTCCCAGGATTGCAGGGCCTCAAGCATGGTCCAGCCAATCAACGCCTTTGCGCAGCCAGCCCAGGGTGTTGGCCTCGGCCGAGCCGGCGGCGGGCGGGGCGGGGTTGTAGGCCCAGCCGGTGCGCGGCGGCAGGCTCATCAAAATCGACTCGGTGCGCCCCCCGGTTTGCAGCCCAAACTGGGTGCCGCGGTCGAAGGCCAGGTTGAACTCGGCGTAGCGGGCGCGGCGCAGGCTCTGCCAGGCTTCTTCTTTTTCGGTGAAGGGCAGGGCCGCGTTTTCGCTCATTATGAGCGTGTAGGCAGAGCCGAAAAGCTCGGCCACGTCCTGCACGAAGGCGAATAATTCGTCAGTGCTGCCGTCCTGGCCCACCGTCAGGCGGTCGAAGAAAATGCCGCCCACGCCGCGCGTTTCCTGGCGGTGCGGAAGGTAAAAATAGTCGTCGGCCCAGCGCGTGAATTTGGAGTAGTAGGCCGGATTGTGCTTGTCGCACACGGCCTTAAGCTGCTCATGGAAGCGCCGCGCCTGGGCCTCGTCCACGTAAATCGGGGTCAGGTCGATGCCGCCGCCAAACCAGGCTTCGCCGCCGGCGGCCTCGAAGTAGCGCACGTTCATGTGGATGATGGGCACGCGGGGGCTGCGCGGGTGCAGCACCACGCTCACGCCGGTGGCGTAGAAGCCCAGGCTGGGCATATGCAGCTGACGGGCAGCGGCTTCGCTCATCTCGCCGAATACGGCCGAAAAGCCCACGCCGCCTTTCTCCAGTATTTGCCCGCCTTCCAGCACCTTGCTGCGCCCGCCGCCGCCGCCGGGCCGCGCCCACAGGTCGGTGATGAAGGGCACGGCACCGCCGTCGGCCGCTTCGAGCTGCTGCACCAGCCGCAGCTGAAAATCGGCGAGCCAAGCTTCGATGTGCGGGCGGGCGGGAGCGAAAGCAGGGGCGGAGGCAGGAGTAGGGGCGGTAGTCACGGGCACAAAAGTACGGCCGGGGCGGGGCGGGCGTACTTTTGCGGCTCCCACCCGCCCGCCCGCCGTCGATTGCCATGCCCGAGTTTGATGCCGCTGCCGCTGCTGCCACCCCCGCTGCCCCGAGTTCTGCCCTGCCCCCGGCCGAAACCGCGCCCGCTACTTCGGCCCGCATCACGGCCGCGGCGGCGGCGGCCGCAGCGGCCTTCAGCTCCGCCGTGCCCACCAACGCCGCAGAAGGCGAACCTTTTGCGGGCGGCTACGCCGCCGAAGCCTACGCCGCTGGCTGGCAGCTGCCGGCCACCAAGCCCGCCGCCGAGTTGGCCGCCGAGCTACTGGCCGCTCAAACAGCCAAAGCCCCCGCTGAGCCCGCCGCCGCCCCACTCGCCGCCGACCTGCCTCTGCTGCTGCGCGCCTACGGCCTGATGCATACTGCCGCCGAAATGGCCGCCCTCTACGAAGACCAGAAAGCCACCGCCAGCCGCTACGTGCACGCCACCGCCCGCGGCCACGAGGCCGTGCAGCTCGCCGCCGCTTTCCTGCTCACCGGGCACGATTTTGCTACCCCCTATTACCGCGACGACGCCATGCTGCTGGGCTTCGGCCTGCGCCCCTACGAGCTGATGCTCCAGCTCTTGGCCAAGGCCGGCGACCCCTTCAGCGGCGGCCGTACCTACTACGGCCACCCCAACCTGCGCCGGCCCGGCATCCCCGTGATGCCCCACCAAAGCTCGGCCACGGGGATGCAGGCCATCCCGGCCACGGGCATGGCGCACGCAATTAAGTATTTGGAGGGAAGTGTTTCTCGTTTCTCGTTTCTTGTTTCTAGTTCGGGGGAGGAAATACCGGCAAGCGCCGCCGAAAAACAAGAACCAAGAACCAAGAAACAAGAAACAAGAAACCCCGTTGTCCTTTGCTCCATCGGCGACGGTGCCATGACCGAAGGCGAGGTATCCGAGGCCCTGCAAATGGCGGTGCTGCACCAGCTGCCCATCATCTATTTGGTGCAGGACAACGACTGGGGCATCTCGGCCACCGGGCGCGAGATGCGGGCGATGGACGCCTACGAGTTTGCCGCTGGCTTCCCTGGCCTGCACCGTTTGCGGGTGGACGGGGCCGATTTTGAGTCTTCGTACCGGGGCCTGGGCGAGGCCGTGGCCCACGTGCGCGGGCGGCGCGGGCCGGTGTTGGTGCACGCCAAATGCCCGCTGCTGGGCCACCACACCAGCGGCGTGCGCCGCGAGTGGTATCGGGGCGACAACCTCGCCGCCCACCAAACCAACGACCCGCTGCCCCGCCTGCACCAGCGGCTGCTGCACTTGGGCGTACCCGCTGCCGAGCTGGCCGAGCTGCACACCGCCGCCCAAGCCACCGTAGCCGCCGACTGGACCGCCGCCCTGGCCGCCCCCAACCCCGACCCCGCCACCTTCGACCAACACGAGTTTGCGCCCCCCGCCACCCTGGCCGAAACCGGCGAGCGCAGCCCCGCCGGGGCCGAAAAGGTGTTGATGGTGGACGCTGCCCTGCACGCCGTGGACGACATCCTGCGCGAATTTCCCGAAGCCCTTTTTTATGGGCAGGACGTGGGCGGTGAGTTGGGTGGCGTGTTCCGCGAAGCCGCCCTGCTGGCCAAAAAGTACGGCGATGCGCGCGTCTTCAACACCCCTATTCAGGAAGCTTACATCGTGGGTAGCACGGCGGGCATGGCGGCGGTGGGGGCCAAGCCAATCGTCGAAATTCAGTTTGCCGACTACATTTGGCCCGCTCTTAATCAGTTGGTTGAGGAACTGTCGAAGTCGTGCTACCTCACGATGGGCAAGTTTCCGGTGCAGGCGCTCATTCGGGTGCCCATCGGGGCTTACGGCGGCGGCGGGCCCTACCACAGCGGCTCCATCGAAAGCACGCTGCTCACCATTCGGGGCATTAAGGTGGTGTACCCCAGCAACGCCGCCGACATGAAAGGCCTCATGCGGGCCGCCTTCCTCGACCCCAACCCGGTGGTGATGCTCGAACACAAGGGCCTGTACTGGAGTAAAGTGCCCGGCACCGAAGACGCCAAAACCCTGGAGCCCGCCGCTGGCTACGCCATTCCGCTTGGCCAGGCCGCCATTGCCCAGGCCGCCGACCCCGCCGCGCTGGCGCAGGGCTCCACGGCCCTGGTGGTAAGCTACGGCATGGGCATCCACTGGGCCAAAGCTGCCAGCCGCGACTACCCCGGCCAAATCGAAATCCTCGACCTGCG
>JANXUO010000363.1 GCA_025356245.1 Hymenobacter sp. | reverse complement strand
GCAGTTTTGCCTGGTGCAGCCGCTTCCGCCGGCTCGCCCGCGACCACGAGCGCCTGAGCCAAACCTTGCAACAGCTGCATTTTGTCGTTTTTGCCTGTATTATGCTGGCCAGACACGTCAATAGTGCATAACAGGCTCTAGGCAATAAAAAAAACCGCCCCTTTTGCGAGGCGGTTTTTTTGTTCTTTCATTAAAATTTTAATTGCTTGTAGCAATTAAAAGTGGAGCTGCAGGGATTCGAACCCTGGTCCAGACAAGGAAGCCGGCGTGCTTTCTACGTGCGTATCCAGACTTGAATTTTCGAAGCATTTCAGGCGTCAGTCAGGCCCTTGAAATGCCCTTATAGGCAGTTGGGTTTCGCCCGCCAATCACCCCTCTTGGCGGGCTAGTTTCTACTTACGACGCTCCGAACTCCCAGGTGTAAAAACTTACCCAGGCGGAACGATGGCAATTACCTAATTCTGAACTAGGCAGCCATGGCGTACGAATAGTCGCCAGTTGTTGTTTGATAGATTTTTTGGCGGGAGAGCTTCCATCAACTCCCGGCACGCTTACCCGCGACTTGCGCAAGCTGTCAATTCCGGTCAGCCCCAATTTGTGAAAGAACGATGGCCCGCCGGCGGGTATTTACTACCGCTGGCAGGGCATAAAGATACGTCGGGAGCATCAAAAAGTTGGGACGGGCGGATTACCCCCAAGCTCTGCTTGGGTCGTTGGACGATGACTTCAGGGCAGCATACGACCCAAGCAGAGCTTGGGGGTACTCCGCCTTAACTTTGCCGGTAGCTACGCTTATGGAGAATTTTGTTGTTTCGGCCCGCAAGTACCGCCCGTCCACGTTTCGCAGTGTGGTGGGGCAGCAGCACGTCACTACCACGCTGCAGAACGCAATTCAGAGCCAGCACTTGGCTCAGGCGTTCCTGTTTTGCGGTCCGCGCGGGGTAGGCAAAACTACCTGCGCCCGCATCCTGGCCAAAACCATCAACTGCACCAACCTCGCGGCCGACACTGAGGCTTGCGGGCAATGCGCTTCGTGCCAAGCGTTCCAGAACAATGCCTCGTTTAATGTGCATGAGTTGGACGCGGCTTCTAACAACTCGGTCGAGGACATTCGGGGTTTGGTGGAGCAGGTGCGCTACCCGCCGCAGGCCGGCAGCCGCTACAAAATTTATATCATTGACGAGGTGCACATGCTCTCGAATGCGGCCTTTAATGCGTTTTTGAAAACGCTGGAGGAGCCGCCGAGCTACGCCATTTTCATTCTGGCCACCACCGAGCGGCACAAGATTATTCCGACCATTCTTTCGCGCTGCCAGGTGTTTGATTTTGGGCGCATTAAGGTGGACGACATGAGCCGGCACCTACGCTACGTGGCCACCCAGGAAGGCATCACGGCCGACGATGACGCCTTGCACCTGCTGGCCCAGAAGGCCGACGGCGGCTTGCGCGATGCCCTGTCGATGTTCGACCAGATGGTGACGTTTTCGGGCAGTCACTTGGGCTACCGCGAGGTGGTGCAAAACCTGCACATCCTGGATTACGACTACTATTTCCGGCTGGTGGATGCGCTGCTGGACCAGGATTTATCGGCCGCGCTATTACTGCTTGATGAGGTAATGCAGCAGGGTTTCGACCTGCACAATTTTGTGGTGGGCACCGCCGAGCACCTGCGCGGCCTGCTGGTGTGCAAAGACCCAGTGACGGTGCAATTACTGGAGGTTTCAGAGGGTATTCGCCTCAAATACATCAACCAAGCCCAAGTTGCACCCTTGGCTTTTTTGCTCTCGGCCCTGAACCTGATGAGCCAATGCGACCGCGACTTTAAACAGGCTAAAAACCAGCGCCTGCACGTAGAATTGGTGCTGATGAAACTGGCTTACCTGAACGGAGCCGTGGAATTTGTGCGGCAGCACAGCGCCAACGGCCACGCTGCCTCGCCCGCCAACGGCGAGGCTAAAAAAAAAACTAGCGCCGGTGAAGTAATGCCGGCGGCAACCGCGCCTACTGCGCCTGCGCCCCCTTCCTTCGCAAACTCGCTGGTGACCGAGCTGGCCCCGGCCTACGTGAGCGGCCGCGACCTGCCCGAATCCACCACCAACGCCCCCGCCGACGGCCCTGACCCGCTGCCCGTCGAGAACGGGGTAACGGAATTGCACCCCACCCCCAGCATCGAGCCCGACGCGGCAGCGGCTATCACCGCGCGCCACCAAATGCGGGATACCTTGCCCCACGTCGAAATCGGCGTACCCAGCATGGAAGGGCTCGAGCCGCAGCCCCGACCCAACGCGGCCGGCGTATTTGGCCGCCGCCCCGGCGCGGCCAGCATCATGCCCAGCCTGAAAGACGTGGGCCAGGCAGCCGCGCCCACCACAACTCAAACAGTTGAAAACCCGGCCTCTGCCGATGCGTCAGCAACCCCCATCGCCGCCGAGGTGCTAAATCAAGTGTGGCGCGAGCTGGTGGCCGAGCGGTTGGAGCAGGAGCGGATGTCGGAGTACACCCTGCTCAACCGCCCGGTGGAGGCCGATGCCCAGCACCAGATTGAGCTGCGACTCGATAATGGGGTGCAAGTGGGTCAGTTTAACGAAATGCGCACCGAATTTCTGGGCGAGCTACGGCGGCGCACCGGCCACCGTTCACTGAACGTGAACCCGGTGGTGGCCGCCAGCACCTCGGGCGTCCGCAAGCTTTATACTTCGACCGATAAGTTTAATTACCTCGCCGACAAGTTTCCGGCCTTGAAGGAAGCCAAGGAGAGGCTGGGGCTGGAGACGGCGTTTTGATGTACCGCGCAGCTCTAGCTTCGCTTCGCCGGAACAGCGAAGAATTGCGACGACAATGCAAGGGCAGCATACGCGAGCAATTCGCCGTTCCGGCGACGCGGAGCTGGAACTGCGCGGTACAGTCGGCCTCGCAACTCTTCGCCGTTCCGACGACGCGCAATTGAAGTTTCGCGGTACTGTCGGTAAAAAACCGGCAATATACGGCAAAACTTTGTTTTTTATTTTTATATCCGCTCACTACCTTTGTTTCTCCAAAGTGACTTACATTAGTGCCCGCTCAATTCGTGAACAAAACATCGTTGCTGCTGCTGCCCGCTTTGGCGGCACTGAGTTTTGCCACGTGGCAGTGCCAATCGAGTAAGCCTGCTGCTGCGGTGGCCGCCCCTGCGGCAGCACCGGTTTCGGCCCCGGTGGCCGCTGCAACTCCCAAAGAATACCGCTACGAGTCGGTGCCCAACGACCCCTTGGGTGCCCGCATCTACCACCTCGACAACGGGTTGACCGTTTATCTGTCGGATTACAAAGACGCGCCGCGCATCCAAACCTACCTGGCCGTGCGGGCGGGCTCGAAGAACGACCCGGCCACCGCTACCGGCCTGGCGCACTACCTGGAGCATATGGTGTTCAAGGGCACGTCGCGGCTCGGCACCCAGGATTGGAGCAAGGAAAAACCGGAGCTGGACAAGATTGAAGCGCTGTACGAGGTATACCGGGGGCAGCGCAACGACCCGGCGGCCCGCAAGCGCACCTACCACCAAATTGACTCGATTTCGGGCGTGGCCGCCAGGTACGCCGTGCCCAACGAGTACGACAAGGTGATGGGCGCCATCGGGGCCAAGGGCACCAACGCCCACACCAGCAACGAGGAGACGGTGTATCAGGACGATATTCCAAGCAACCAGCTCGAAAAGTGGGCGGCAATCGAGAGCGAGCGATTCCACGAGTTCGTGCCCCGCCTCTTCCATACCGAGTTGGAAGCAGTGTACGAGGAGAAAAACAGGGGCCTGGACTCCGACTTTAGCAAGGAATTTGAGGCGCTGAGCCTGGCCCTCTACCCTACCCATCCTTACGGAACGCAGACTACGATTGGCACGATTGAGCATTTGCAAAATCCGTCCATTACCGAAATTAAGCGGTATTTTGACAAGTACTACGTGCCCGGCAACGTAGCGCTGTGCCTGAGCGGCGACCTGGATTTTGACCAGACCATTCGGCTGATTGACAAATATTTCGGCAGCCAATCCGCCAAGCCGGTGCCTGCGTTTGTGGCCCCGGTAGAGCAACCCATTGCCGCCCCGCTGGTGCGCGAGGTGCTGGGGCCGCAGAGCGAGAACGTAATGCTGGGCTTCCGGCTGCCCGGCCAGGCCACCCGCGAAGGCCTGCTGGCCCGGATGCTCGACAAGGTGCTGACCAACGGGCAGGCCGGCCTCATCGACCTCGACCTGAACCAGCAGCAAAAAGTGCTGCAAGCCGCCAGCTTCCTGGATGCGGCCAACGACTACTCGACGCACGTACTGTACGGTACGCCCCGGGCGGGGCAGTCGCTGGAAACGGTGCGCGGGCTGCTACTCGCCGAACTGGCCAAAGTGAAACGCGGCGACTTTCCGGACTGGCTAATAACGGCCATCGTGAACAACGAGAAGCTCGACCGCACCAAGGCGTACGAGAGCAATGTTAGCCGGGCCTCGGCCATGTATTCGGCCTTCATTGAACGGGTTAGCTGGGCCGATTACCTGCGGGCGGAAGACGATTTCGGCAGCATCACCAAAGCCGAGCTGGTGGCGTTTGCCAACCAATACTACGGCGCGGGCTACGCCGTGGTGTACAAGCGCACCGGCACCGACCCCAACGCCGTGAAGGTAGTGAAACCCGCCATCACGCCCGTACCAGTGAACCGCGACGCGGCTTCGGTTTTTTATAAGGAGCTGACGGCCACGCCCGCGCCGGAGCTGCAACCGGTGTTTGTGGATTACAAGAAGGACATTCAGCAGGTTAATATCAAACCCGGCCTGCCGCTGTACTACACCAAAAACAGCGAGAACGGGCTGTTTTCGCTCAACTACGTCTTCGACCTCGGCACCAACAACGACCCGCGTTGGGCCCTGGCTACCGATTACCTGCAATACCTGGGCGCGGGCAGCTACTCAGCCGAGCAGCTGCAACAGGAGTTCTACATGCTGGGCTGCTCGTTCAGCGTGAACAGCGGCCCTGACCGCACCACGATGAGCCTCAACGGCCTCGACACCAACCTGGAGCCAGCCTTGCATCTGTTTGAGCTGCTGCTCAACAGCCCCCGGCCCGACGCGGCGGCGCTCCGCAACATGGTGGCGGGCACCCTCAAGGCCCGGCAGGATGCCAAGCTCAACAAAGGCGTGATTTTGAACGCGGCGATGGTGAACTACGTGAAGTATGGCTCGAAAAACCCCTTCACCAACATCCTGAGCGAGAAGGAGCTAAAGGCCCTGAAACCGGAGCAGCTCACGGCCCTTATAAAAAAGCTGTCGACGTATGAGCACCGGGTGTTGTACTACGGACCCCGACCTTTGGAAAGTACGCGCGAGAAAAGCGAGGGGCATCTTGACGCTGCCAGCGGTTTTATGCATCGTGGCTCTACGCCAGCCGTGATGGGAATGATAGATGAACTTACTTATTTGCACGATGCGTCGGCTTCTAAATTGTCCTATCAAAAATTGCGCGCCAATATCAGGCAGGGTACTTATACGATTACTCTTCTTAAACCCGTTCCCGCCGCCAAAGACTTCGCCGAGCAGCCGCTAAAAGACCGCCGCGTGTATTGGGCTGACTACAAAATGGTGCAGGCCGAAATCCTGTTTCTGACCAAGGCTGACCTCTACGACAAGACACTGGTACCGACGGTGAGCCTGTACAACGAGTACTTCGGCGGGGGCATGGGCAGCATCGTGTTTCAGGACTTGCGCGAGAGCAAGGCACTGGCATACACCGCCGTGTCGCGTTATGGCAACGCCGATAAGCTGGGACGCTCCAACTACATCATGAGCTACATCGGGACGCAGAGCGATAAGCTGCCCGAGGCAATGGCCGGCATGGAGGCCCTGCTGACCGATATGCCCGCCGCCGATGCCAACCTGGCCATCGCCAAAAATGCTATTCGCAACAGCATCAGCACCGAGCGTATTACCAAGGGCAACATTTTGGCCAGTTACGAGCGGGCCCGCCGCCTGGGCCTCGACTACGACGTGCGGCGCGACGTGTACGAGCAAACCCAGGGCATGAGCCTGGCCGATTTACAGAAATTTCAAACCAGCAAAGTCAAAGGCCAAAACCAGATAATTCTGGTGATTGGCTCGAAAGACCGGCTAAATTTTAAGGCGTTGGCCAAGTACGGTACCGTGCAACAGCTGACGTTAAAAGAACTTTTCGGATACTGAAAAGGGTGTTTCTTGTTGCTTGTTTCTAGTTTCCTGTTCGCAGGAAAACCTGACCGGAAACCAGAAGAACGAGAAACGGAAAACAAGAAACCAGAAATAAGCAACTCAAAACACCATCATGGCTGAACAGAAAATCACCATTAAAAACGGCAAACTCAACGTTCCCGACAAGCCTACGATTCCGTTCATTGAAGGCGACGGCACCGGGCCGGACATTTGGCGGGCTTCGAAGCTCGTGTTCGATGCTGCTGTAGAGAAAGCCTACGGCGGCAAAAAGCAGTTGATGTGGAAGGAAGTGCTGGCCGGTGAAAAGGCTTACAAACAAGTCAATAACTGGCTGCCTACCGAAACCCTCGATGCGTTCCGCGAATATTTGGTGGGCATCAAAGGCCCGCTGACCACGCCCGTGGGCGGTGGCATTCGCTCGCTCAACGTGGCCCTGCGTCAGGAGCTGGACCTGTACGCCTGCCTGCGCCCGGTGCGCTACTACGCTGGCGTGCCCTCGCCGGTGAAGCACCCGGAGCTGACCAACATGGTGATTTTCCGCGAGAACACGGAAGACATCTACGCCGGCATTGAGTACATGAACGGCACGCCGCAGGCTCAGAAAATGCTCGAATTCTTGCAGGACGAGATGGGCGTGAAGAAAATTCGCTTCCCCGATTCGTCGTCGTTCGGCATCAAGCCCGTCAGCAAGGAAGGCACCGAGCGCCTCGTGCGCGCCGCCATCAAGTACGCCCTCGAACACAAGCTGCCGTCGGTGACGATTGTGCACAAGGGCAACATCATGAAGTTTACCGAAGGCGCCTTCAAAACCTGGGGTTACGAGTTAGCCGAGAAGGAGTTTGGCCCCAAAGTATTCACCTGGGCGCAGTACGACAAGATTGTGGCCAAGCAGGGCGTGGCCGTGGCCGATGCCCTACAAAAGCAGGCCCAGGACCAAGGCAAGCTCATCATCAAGGACAGCATTGCCGATGCCTTCCTGCAACAGATTTTGTTGCGCCCCGCCGAATACTCGGTGGTGGCCACGCTGAACCTGAACGGTGACTACATCTCCGACGCCCTAGCCGCCATTGTGGGCGGCATCGGCATCGCGCCGGGGGCCAACATCAACTACGTGACGGGCCACGCCATCTTCGAAGCCACCCACGGCACGGCCCCCAAGTACGCCAACCAGGACAAGGTGAACCCCGGCTCGGTCATCCTCTCGGGCGTGCTGATGCTGGAGTACATGGGCTGGAAAGACGCCGCCGCCCTCATCAACAAAGGCCTCGAAGCCGCCATCGCCAGCAAGCGCGTGACCTACGACTTCGAGCGGCAGATG
>JANXUO010000327.1 GCA_025356245.1 Hymenobacter sp. | reverse complement strand
CGGGCTGCCCGGTGTGCTGCTGCGAATGTCCTTGGTGGCCCGCGCCAAACCCCGGCCCCGGCGGCGGCCCAAAGCCGCCGTTGCGCATGGTTTTTCGCACAAAGCCGCCCAGCACCGCTCGCAACACCACCGGCAGCAGGTAGCGCACGAAAAAAAATGTAAATAGGAGAACGAGCCAAAACGTCATCGCACCGCAAAATTAAAGCCCGGCGCACCGCCCGGCCGCTGCAAAGACGCGCCCCGGCCCAAAAAGTTTTATCCTTGCCCCGACTACCACGCGCAAAATTTTGGCTGTGCTCTTGCGCATTTTTCGGCCGGGGCGTTATCTTTGTGACCCGGCGAGCTATTGGCCTGCCGGTAATTGCCGATTTAGCTCAGCTGGTAGAGCAGCTCATTCGTAATGAGCAGGTCGTTGGTTCGAGTCCAATAATCGGCTCTATTTTCAAGCAAAAAGCCCCTTCTGGATATCCAGAAGGGGCTTTTTGCTTGCCGCCTTGCCTAAAACGGCCCGGCTGCCTCGAAACCAAGCAGACTAGTATTTGCCGCTGCGGCCATTGGCCGGCTGGTCGGCGCTGCTGGCGTAGCGGGGCTTGCCTTTGCCGCTAAAGGGCTGGCCGTCGAATTTCTCCCGGTAGTTGTCCGACGCTTCGGCATCAGCAGCGCTCGCTGAGCGGCCGCCGCGGGTGGCCAGCCAGCCCAGGCCCACAGCCAAAGCCGCGCCGCCCACCACTTTTTGGGTGGTACTGAGGCTGCGCACCCCCCCCACCAGCTTGCTGCCCAAGCTGCGCACCGATTGTGGTAGCTGATTAGTGAGTTGGCCCAAGTCGGCCGAGTCGAGCCACTTTTTACCTTGGGCCAGGGCTTGGTCGGCGTAGCCGCTCAAGGTAGATTGCTCGCTATTGGCATCCGTAGGCGCGGCGCCGGACGGAGTAGCGCCGGGTGTTGTGGAAGCCTCGGGCCGGGCGCTACGCTGCGTAGCGCTGGGAGTAGCCTGCTGGTCGGCGGGCTGTTGACCCAACTGACCGGCGGGGGTAGCAGATTTGGGGGCGGTGTTTTGCGGCGATTCGTTCATGGCGATTTGATTATTAAAAGTGACAAACAGTAAAGACCGTGGCGCAGCCACGGTTGGTTATTCGTAAGTCGAAGCGCTTAGGTTACAGCCGCATTACTTCGCAGCGAGGGCAAGCTCAACCATACTTGCCGGCCAGGAAGGACAGTGTAGCGACGCCGCCCAGATACGTGTTGTTTCGGGGGCAGCAACAAAGCCGAGACTTTGCGCTCCAACGTCACGCCTGGCAGCTGAATGGCTACTGCCGCTCCCAGCCTGTTCGCAGAAAATGTGGCCTCAGCACAAAGTGCCACGCGCCGCCTGCCGCTCAGTCTGGCGGAGATTTTAGCTTCGCTGCGTCACAGGTGCCGGGGTCTTTGTGCGGCTATCAGTTGCGCCGCCCGCCGCCTGTAAGCCGCCGGGCCTCTTCGCGGGCCTCCACCTCGAAGCGGTTGTTAAAGTAGCCGACCCGCGCCGACTCCAGCAGGTATTTCCACAGGAACGGCAGTACCCCATGCTCGCGAAACTGCCGAATGTGGACCTGCTCGTGCGCCACCCACTCGGCATCAGCCAGAAATTCAGCGCGGGACGCGCCGCTTAAATGCACGGTGCGTCCCAGCACCATGGCCACCTGGCGGGCGCCCAGCACGGTGCGGGCTACCCGCGCCAACGGCGAATTTACGTGGGTGCGAAGGTCAGGGGAAGAAGAGTCAGGCAAAGTCATAAGTGCAAAAATTTGGCTTTGAAGTACGCAATAGGCTACGACGGCGTGGAAAGATGGGTTGCAAGTCTAAACAAGACTTTACAGTATTTTTATTGTCTCTTAACAAGAATATTTGCCTTTTTCCGCGCCAAGATTAGGTAGTTTGACTGCAGTGGGGTTAGCTTTACCCAGCGGGAAGAAAAATAGGCTCTCGTTAAAACAATATTACTGCTTAATTCACTCAACCTTCACCGGCCCTTTCCGGCCTCGCCTATCGCCGAAGAAATCTGCTTGTTTGGCCGCTTCGTGCTTACCCCAAAGCCCGAAGCACTTTTCCACTTACCCCCGACGACCGATGAAACATAGCCTTCTGTATTGCCTCGCCGCCGCCTCGCTCACGCTGTCTTTTCTGTTCGAACGCACCCCCGATGCTTCGGTTACGCCCCGCGCTACTGCGCCGGCCGTAGCCGAAGCATCGCTGTTTCCGAGCAGCACCGAGGCCGCGCCTGCCCCGCTGGCCGAACCCGCTACCCCGCCCGTGAATGCCGTGCCTGCCGCTGCCGCCCTGGCTGCCTCGCGCGACTCGCTCCGTTACGGCTACTACGCCCAAACGCTGGGCGTGAAGCTCAACCACCACGAGAACACCGAGTTGCTCCAAACCGTGACCGACTGGGTGGGCACGCCCTACAGCTTCGGCAGCAACTCGCGCCGGGGCACCGATTGCTCGGGCTTCGTGACCCAGGTGTTCAAGGCCGTGTACGGCATCAAGCTCCAGCGCAGCGCCCACTCCATGTTTGGCACCGTGAAGCACGTGGCCCGCACCGAGATGCAAACCGGCGACCTGGTGTTTTTTCGGCACCGGGGCGGCTACATCTACCACGTTGGCATCTACCTGAAAGACGGTAAGTTTGCCCATTCGGCCTGCGGGCGCGGCGTCACCATCAGCTCGTTGCGCGAGGGCTACTACGCCCGCAACTTTTACGCCGGGGGCCGTGTGTCGGCCGCCGCCCAGGCCGACGCTCCGGCGGTAGATGGCCTGCTGGCCGATGTAAAAATCCCGCAATAAATGCACTGGCTTTCGGCCCCAAAAAGGCACCCTGGATAATTTCCGGGGTGCCTTTTTGGGGTAGCCATTGGCCACATAGGGCGTACTACGGCAAAATGCGAAGCCGCTTTAGGCGAGCAAAATCAGTTGAGTGGTGAGCCACCAATCAATATTTCACTACTCAAGCGTGGTGAAACAGTAACTCCTTGGTCAGAATGAATGCTCCCATCGCCAGCGTAAACCAGCCGAACGCGGGCCGGAGCCGCGCCCCCGGAATAAAACGGGCCAGGTAGGTGCCCAGCACAATGCCGCCGAGGGCAAAGGCCAGAAAGCCCAGCAGGAAAGGCCAGTCCATGACCCGCCCGGCACTCAAATCGCCGCTGAAGCCGATGAGCGAGTTTAGGGCGATGATGGCCAGTGAGGTGCCGACAGCCAGCTTCATGGGCAGACGCGCAAACAGCACCAGGGCCGGAATGATGAGGAAGCCACCGCCTGCCCCCACAAAGCCCGTGAGCAGGCCCACTACCGCCCCAATGGCCAGCACCAGCGGGTAATTGGTGGCCGCCAGGGGCGCGTCGGTCCTGGCCTCGGGTTGCCGGCTCCGTATCATGGAGGTGGCGGCGGCTACCATCAGCAGGGCAAATGCCACCAACACCAGCAAGTCTTTGGTGAACAGAAGGCTGCCTATGCTGAATAGCTGGTGCGGAATGGCGGGCATCAGCACCCGGCGCGTTAGAAACACTGTAACGAGTGAGGGCAGCAGAAACACCAGCGCCGTAGGCAGCGCCACCAGCCCCTTACGGAAATACCCCGCCGCCCCCACCAGCGCCGTGCTACCCACAATAAAGAGCGAGTAGGCCGTACTCAGCACCGGATTTACGCCAATGAGGTACACCAGCACCGGCACCGTCAGAATAGAGCCCCCGCCGCCCATAATGCCCAGCGAAAGGCCAATGAAAATGGCCGCAAAATAGCCGAGGTAGTATAACATAAATCTTTCTTTTCCAGTGGTTAGAGAAAATTTGTTGAGCAGTTCGGCGTTGAGCTGCGCCGCGTCAGCTGTCTTTTTTATCCCGGCGAATGAAGCAATAAGTATCTTCGGCACAAGCAAGCCCGAAGGTAGGCAGACTTATTTGCGCCGGTAGCCAGCCAATAAGCTGTCCGGCCTGCAACTTTCCGGTGTACTTTCGCGCAGCCTGCCAACCCTGCGCGGCAATTGCTGGTATAAAGCCCGCTGCCTTAGTGTTGCCGCATACCGGAGGCTACCCGTCGTCAGCCCCTCAACCAATTCTCCACCCACCCAATGAATAATCCCGATTACAACAACCAGCCCGCTGGCTCCGACATTGCCACTTCGGCGCTTTTTCAGCGCTTTTTGGGCAAGGCGGTTGACTACATCAAGCAGCCCACCCGCCTCAAGCAGCTGCTGACCGATGCGTACAAAAAGGCCAGCGAGAAAAACGACGTGGGCACCCTGGCCCACGAAGCCTGGAACACCTTGCAAACCCTGTTTCGCCTGGTGCGCACCGCCGTTTCGGGCGAGTACACCGGGGTGCCCAGCACCACGGTGGCGGCGGCCGTGGCCGTACTCATCTACTTCCTGAGCCCCATCGACCTCATCCCCGACTTCATTCCCGTAGTGGGCTTGCTTGACGATGTGGCCCTGTTGGCTTGGTTCTCGACCACGGTAAAGCACGAAATCGACAAGTTTCACGAGTGGGAGTTGACCCGCCCCGCCTTGGCGGAAACTGCTGTGGCAGTTACGTCGACCCCCTCCGCGCCGGCTGCCGCTGAGCGCCCCAGCCCTGCTCAGGAGCCCAGCCCAACAATGTGAGGCTGATAGGCAAACAATCAGCTTTCTCGAAGAAAGCGAACCAACAC
>JANXUO010000364.1 GCA_025356245.1 Hymenobacter sp. | reverse complement strand
AGCGTGTTTTGCTTGCTCGTAAGCGTGTTTGGCTTGCTCGTAGGCATGTTTTGCTTGCTCGTAAGCGTGTTCTGCTTGCTCGTAGGCGTGTTTTGCTTGCTCGTAAGCATGTTTTGTCTACTCGTAAGCGTGTTCTGCCCACTCGTAAGCGTGTTTTGTCTACTCGTAAGCGTGTTCTGCCCACTCGTAAGCGTGTTTTGTTTACTCTGGGACTTACGCACTCTACCCAACCGCGAAGCGGTGTCATGTTGGTAGTCAAGTTGTGTGGCGAATTTCCCAACCGCGAAGCGGTGGCACCTACCAGGGGCGGGAGGTGTCACCGCTTTGCGGTTTGCGAGTGACCTTCATACCGTTACTACCAACATATTACCGCTTCGCGGTTGGCAGGTTTCACCGAGTGCGTAAGTCCTATACTCGTAAGCGTGTTTTGTTTACTCGTAAGCGTGTTCTGCCTACTCGTAGATGTGTTTTGTCTGCTCGTAGGCAACTTCCGTTTGCTTGTAGGCAATTTTTGCTTGCTCATACGTCCCGAGTGCGCCCTCATAGGCCAGTTTTGGCGGCTCGTTAACCAGAACACTGCCATTCCCCTCCCTTCACCCGCCATCTTTGCCCCATGCTCCTCATCATCGACGACGACCTCGCCATCCGCACCTCGCTCCGGCTGCTGCTCAAGCAGCACGGCTACGCGGCGCAGGCGGTGGCCACCCCGGCCGAAGCCCTGCAAGCCGTGCGCGATGCCCCGCCCCGGCTGGTGCTGATGGACATGAACTACGCGCTCGACACCAGCGGGGCCGACGGCCTGGCCCTGCTGCGGGCCGTGAAGGCCCTGCGGCCCGCCCTGCCCGTGGTGCTGATGACGGGCTGGGGCTCCATCGAGCTGGCCGTGGAGGGCATGAAGGCCGGGGCCGCCGAGTTCATCACCAAGCCCTGGCAGAACGATGCCCTGCTGCAAACCGTGGCCACGGTGCTGGCCCTGGCCGAACAGCCCGCCGCCGATGCTGCCGCTACGGCCGCCGCCGCGCCGCCCGCGCCCGCCGCCGCCCGCCGCCAGCTCGACCAGCAGTACCGGTTTGCCGGCATTGTGGGCCACGACCCGCAGCTGCTGCACCTGCTGCGCCAGGTGGGCCAGGTGGCGCCCACCGACGCCTCGGTGCTGATTGAGGGCGAGAGCGGCACCGGCAAGGAGCTCGTGGCCGAGGCCATTCACCACAACAGCCACCGCCGCAGCCAGCCTTTTGTGAAGGTGAACCTGGGCGGCATTTCGAGCAGCTTGTTCGAGAGCGAGATGTTCGGGCACCGGCGCGGGGCCTTCACCGACGCCAAAACCGACCGCGTGGGCCGCTTTGAGCTGGCCAACGGCGGCACCATCTTTCTGGACGAGATTGGCGAGCTGGAGCTGGCCAGCCAGGTGAAGCTGCTGCGCGTGCTGCAAGACCGCACCTACGAGGTGCTCGGCGACAGCAAGCCCCGCCGCCTCGACATTCGGGTGATTGCCGCCACCAACCGCAACCTGGCCGAGCTGGTGCAGCAGGGCCGCTTCCGCGAAGACCTTTTTTACCGCATCAACCTCATCACCGTGCGCCTGCCCGCCCTGCGCGAGCGCCCCCACGACATTGCCCTCCTCACCCAGCACTTCGTGGACCAGCTGCGGGCCACCTACCGCCGCCCGGCCCTGAAGGTGGGCACCCGCGCCCTGCACTGGCTGCGCGACCAGCCCCTGCCGGGCAACATCCGTGAGCTGAAAAACCTGGTGGAGCGCGCCGTCCTCGTCAGCGGCCACGAAGAGCTGGGCCCGGAGGACTTCCAGGCCAACCGCCAGGCCCTGCCCCCGGCCGCGCCAGCCCCCGGCGAGCTGCCCGCCCCCGGCACCCTCACCCTCGACGAGCTGGAAGCCCAGGTCATTCGCCAGGCGCTGGCGCATTTTGAGGGCAACATCAGCCGCGTGGCCAGGTCGTTGGGTCTGAGCCGGGGGGCTTTGTACCGGCGGTTCGAGAAGCACGGCATTCCCTTCGACGTGTAACCCCGTGGCCGGGCGAGCAAAAACCGAGGCCAACCCCAACCGTTTCGAACCCGAGGCGTGCGCCAACGTATCGGTTCATCAACCTTTACCCTTTTACCCCCTCACATGAAAGCCACTTTCACAACCCTCATTTGCCTGGCGCTGGCCACCAGCGGCTTCGCCCAAAGCAGCGGCGGTGCCCTGGGCCGCTACGAGCAGGATGCCTTCATCGGCCCCGACAACCTGAAACATTCCGAAAAGGACGTGACGCTGGCCAAAGACCCCAGCTCCAGCAAGGTGGTGTGGATTGAAAACCTGCTGCCCGGCGGCCGCGTGAAGGCCGTGGTGTTCGCGAGCAACAGCGAAACCGCCACCTACAGCATTCCGGCCCAGAAAGTGGGCGGCTACCAGGTGCAGATGGGCTGCGCCACCTACAGCGCCGAAGACAGCAAGCTCACCGTTTCGCTCAACAACAAAAGCAACTGCTTCGGCATGAAGCAGAGCGACTACGACGGCGGCGTGGGCATCACCAAGAAGGGCGGCATTCAGGCCGGCGGCACCAGCATCAACGGCCGGGGCATCAAAACGCCCGGTGTCGGCATCAACAACGACGGCATCAAGGTCGATACCAAGGCCGTGATGGCCGGCGTGCAGTACGTGGGCCACAAGCAAGGAACCAAAAAGGATTCTGACGACGACTAACCCCGCCTGCCTGGGCCAGCCAAGCGCCCGCCCCAGCCAAAGCCCCAAACCCCGGTTTGGGGCTTTTTGCTGGCTTTTCTGCCAACGGTTGCGCCGGGCCGCACGCCCGGCCGCGAGCAGCCGTTTGTTGCCACCTTCGCGCGCCCCCCAACGCCGCCCTTCGCATGAGCCTCCGCCTCAAATTCATTCTTTTCGTCGCCGTCCTGCACGGCATCATCGCCGCGCTGGCGGTGCAGCTCCGCACCGTAAACGTGCCGCTGTTTGTGGGCAGCGAGGTGCTGCT
Source organism: Hymenobacter sp. (assembly GCA_025356245.1). Lineage (GTDB taxonomy): Bacteria > Bacteroidota > Bacteroidia > Cytophagales > Hymenobacteraceae > Hymenobacter. The sequence goes on along the minus strand of JANXUO010000364.1, from coordinate 9,303 downwards.
GCTGGGCAGCCTGGTGTGGGCCGTGCAGCTCTACCGCGACTTCGTGCGGCCGTTGCAGCTCATTGCGGCGGGCACCGAGGCCATGCAGGCCCAGGATTTCAGCCTCAAGTTCCTGTCCGTGGGCCAGCGCGAGATGGACCAGCTCATTGCTGTGTACAATCAAATGCTCGACGCCCTGCGGCAGGAGCGCGTGAGCCAGCACGAGAAAAGCTTCCTGCTCGAGCGCCTCATTCAGGCTTCGCCGGCCGGCATCCTCATCCTCGATTTTGAGGGGCGGGTAGAGAGTGTGAACGAGGCGGCCACGCGGTTGCTGGGCCTGCCCGCGGCGGCGGTGCTGGGCCGGGCCCCCGCCGCGCTGCCCGGTGCCTGGGGGCCGGCCCTGGCGGCAGCCCTGGCCCACGAGCGGCCGCAGGCCCTGCGCCTCTCGGGCCTGCAAACCTACCGCGCCCACACCGCCCACTTCCTCGACCGCGGCTTCCAGCGCCGCTTTATCCTGCTCGAAGAGCTGACCCAGGAGCTGATGCAGCAGGAGAAAGCCGCCTACGAGCAGCTCATCCGCATGATGTCGCACGAAATCAACAACTCCATCGGCGCCATCAACTCCATCCTGCACAGCTTCCGGCACTACGCCCCCCAGCTGGCCCCCGCCGACCGCCCCGACTACACCGAGGCCCTGGAGGTGAGCATTGCCCGCAACACCCAGCTCGCCAACTTCATTGCCAACTTCTCGCACCTCGTGCGCCTGCCCCCGCCCACGCCCCAGCCCACCGACGTGCACGCCCTGCTCCGGGGCATTTGCCGCCTGCTGCAGCCCCAGAGTGCGCAGCGCCGCATTGCCTGGCACCTGGAGCTGGCCCCGGCGCCCCTCGTGGTTCCCCTCGACGCCCAACAGCTGGAGCAGGCCCTGCTGAACATCGCCAAAAATGCCCTCGAAGCCATCGGCACCGACGGCAACATTTGGGTGCGCACCACGGCCGAGCCGCCCGCCCTGGTGGTGGCCAACGACGGCCCCGCCCTCGCGCCCGAAGTCAGCCAGCGCCTGTTCACGCCCTTTTTTAGCACCAAGAAAGACGGTCAGGGCATCGGCCTCACCCTGGTGCGCGACATCCTCATGCAACACGACTTCGCCTTCGGCCTGGCCACGGAAGCCGATGGCCGCACCGCGTTTCGGGTGGCGTTGCGAGCGGGCGGGCGGGGCTGAGGGTTGGGCGGGTTTTCACCGCCTCAGCCAAAGCCAGCCCCGTTTCCGTAACCGACGGCTACCACGAGGCATTCGCCCGGTTTTTTCGTTGCTGACAATGAGTTCACCCCAACCTCCACTGCTATCCATATTGGCCCTGCACTATTGGGCGGGCTCGGGCCGGGCGTTCGACTTACTGCCCCCGCTGCTGCCGTCCGGCACCCGGCTGCTGGCCCCCGACCTGCCGGGCTTCGGCCAGCAAGCGGCCCCGGCGGGGTTCGATTACTCGCTGGCAGCCTACGTGGCATGGGTAAAATCGTACGCCGCCGCCCAGAATTTAACGCATTACACCCTGCTCGGCCACAGCATGGGGGGCAAAATTGCACTGGCCCTGGCCGCGCAACGCCCGCCGGGGCTGCAACGCCTGGTGCTGCTTTCGCCCTCGCCGCCCGGTGGCGAGCCCCTGGGCGCCGCCGCCCGGCAGCGCAGCCTGGCCGCCTTTGGCCAGCGCCCCGCCGCCGAAGCCACCTACCGTCGCATTGTGCAGCGCCCACTGCCCGCCGCAATCCACCAGCAAGTGGTGGCCGATAACCTGCGTAGCACCGCGCCTGCCTGGGACGAATGGTTGCTGCGCGGCTCCTGCGAAGACATCGCGGCTCTGATGCCGCGCCTGGCCGTGCCCTGCCAGCTACTCGTCGGCCAGCACGACCGCGCCATTGCCCCCGGCACCCAGCGCCGCCTTACGCTGCCGCTGCTGCCCCCCGGCACCCACCTCCAGGTGGTGGCCGGCGCCGGCCACCTGCTGCCGCTGGAGGCGCCGGAAGCCGTCGCGCAAGCCATTGGTTCGGGTTTATAACAGCCCTTCATCCCCACGCTGCCCTACTCCAGCGCCCGGCCCCGAAACAGCAAAAAGCCCAGGTGGCCCCACACGGCAAAGCCGCCCTGCGGGTCGTCGTAGTAACGGGCGTGGAGGGCCAAAGGGCCAACGGGGGTGCGGAAGATGAAGCCACTGCTGGCCGTGAAGCGCGGCCGGTCGAAGCCCCGGCTGCGCTCGGCGCGTTGGTCTTCGGTGCGGTCGAAGCGCTGGAAGTTGAGGTGCGAGAATACTTCCGTGCGCCACTCCAGCTTGCCCAGCAGCGGTTGGGAGTAGCGCAGGCCCACGGCCCCGTAGCGCCCGCTGCGGTAGCTGTCCAGAAACAGGGTGCGCGAGTCGGCCAGCGGCGCAAACACCGGGGCCTGGGTGATGGACGAGCGGTACGACGAAAACGTGCCCTGCCCGGTGGCCACCACCTCGGCGAAGTAGCCCCAGGCGCGGCGGTCGCCCTTCAGGGGAAAGTAACGCTCCTCGGTGGCCTTCAGTTGCAGCCACTGGTGGCGGCGCTCGTTGTCGGGCAGCAGCGAGGTCGAGCCCGGCGTGTAGTTGGCGTTGCCGTACACGCCCCGCACCGAGTATGAGCGCAGGTGCCCGGCGGTGGAGTACTGCTTTTCGTTGAGGGTATTACGGGCCGTGCGCAGGGCCGCCGTCACGCCCTGAAAAACAGTTTCGTCGAGGATATCGCCGCTGGTGATGGTGTTGGCGTTGGTGTAGTAGTCCTGGTTGCGAAACACGCCCGCATCGAGCAGGTAACGGGCGCGGTAGGCGGGGCTCACTCCAAACTGCACCCCCACCTTGGTGTCCTGCTGCCGCACCTGGGTGCTAAGCACGTCGCGCCCCAGCAGGCCGCCAGTGTTCTGGTAGTCCCACTGGTTGTAGGTGATGGTGGGCTCCACCAGAAACGGAATGCTGGCCGGCACGCTGATGCGGAACGAGCCGTGCGCCCCGTTGTAAAACCGCCCCAAGCTCACGTCGGCCGTGGCCGTAAACAACTGCCGCCGCAGGTAGCGGTACTCCACCCCCAGGTAGAGGTTGTCGAGCGGCCGGTTGCTGAGCACAAACCCTACCTCGGTGGTCACGTTGTTGTTGCGCTGCACATCGACCGAAAAAATGTAGCCTTTCTGATTTTCGTCGTAACGAATGCGGGGGTAAATGTTGCGGAAGAAATCGTCGGAGGCCAGGCGGTAGTAGCCTTCCTCCAAATCGTCGAGCGAGTAGGTACTGCCCGTGCGCCGGAAAAACCCGGCCGCGTAGCTGTTCTGCGCCGCGTTGAGGCCGCGCACTTCCACGGCCACGAAGCGCGGCGTGGGGGCCTCGCTCTGAAACTTGCGGCGGCGGGCTTGCAGCAGCAGCGTGTCTTCGCGCCGCGCAATGCGCTGCTGGATAAGCTCCATCTTGCGCTGAGTGGCGGTATCGCCCTTGGCAATGAGCAGCTTCACGCGGTCAAAGTCGCCCGCGCCCAGGCCGTCGAGGTCGGGCTGAATGAAGATGCCGTTGCGGCCCACGCTGCCCGTGTCGGCCACGCTGGTGCCCAGAAACAGGATGGTGGCCGCCAGCTGGGCGTCGTCATCTTTGGGGTATTTCTTGAAAGCCACGTCGCCCACGTTCACCCCAATCATCACGTCGGGGTTGAACTCCTTGCGCATGACGTTGGTGGGAAAGTTGTTGTACACCGCGCCGTCGAAATAATACTTGCCGTCGAGGTTGCGGATGGGCCGGAACGCTAGCGGAAACGTCATGGAGTTGCGCACGGCGTCGCTCAGCGAGCCTTTGCGCTGCACCACCTGCTGCCGCGTAAACACCTCGGAGGTGAGGCAGCGGAAGGGCACGAACAGCTTGTCGAAGTCGTAGCCCGCACTGGCCCCGGCCGGGGCCAACAGCTTGGCCAGGGCCAGGTTCAGGTTCAGGTCGTTGACGAGGTTGGTGCTGACGCGGGTTTTGAACGACGAGTCGATGGCCACGCCCAGCCGCAGCGAGGCCGGCGAAGGCTCGGTGGTGGCAAAGTTGAAGGTTTTGTCTTCCAGCGGCTTGCCCGAAGTCCACCGCTGAAATTCGGGGCTGAGCACCACCGTCTCAATCTCGGCCGGCGAGTAGCCGGCGGCGTACATGCCGCCCACAATGGCGCCCATGCTGGTGCCCACAATGTAGTCGATGGGAATGTGGTTTTTTTCGAGCTGCTTGAGTACGCCCACGTGGGCCAGGCCTTTGGCCCCGCCGCCGCTCAGCACGAGGCCCACCTTCTGGGCCTGGGCCTGCCCGGTGGCCAGCAGCAGGGTCCAGGTTATCAAATTGCGAAGCGTCGAGGTTTTCATCGGGGCAATAAAGTTAGTCAGAAGCCCGCGCGGGCCGTGCCCGCAGTACGCCCGCCCGCCCGCCGGGGTTTTGCAGCGCCCGAAGGCCGGTGGCACTCAACGGTTTTTTAGAAATATTTTGCTACATTAGTCCGGCCAAAGGCACACCCACCGGGTGGCTCGGGCTGTTCCGCCAGCAATCCAGTCCTCAACCATGAAACACGCCTACTTGCTTTTGCTACTGCTGCTGGCCCTGCCGGGGCGCAGCCAGAACTTTCGGCCGTTTCGGCCGGGCGTCACCTACCAGCTGCACGAAGCTGCTACACCCGGCGACACCATCCACGGACTTCGGCTGCACCCGGCCGGCACCCGCAGCGGGGCCGACTCGGTATTTACCTTCGCTCCGCGCACCAGCGCCAAGCGTGGCCCGTTCTCCGGTCCGCCGTTTAGCCAGATACAGCGGCCCGACCACCTCTTTGGGGCCACCCTCACCTGCCGGCCGGGGGCCGAGTACGTGCTAGCCACTACCAACGGCCGCACCCTGGTGCTGCGGCCCCGGGCGGCCCTCAACCAAGCGTGGACGGCCGCGCCCGGCCTCCTGGCCCGCGTGGTAGCCCGCAACGTGTTGCCGCTGCCCATCGCCAACGCCCCGGCTCCCGACACCTGCGTCGCCATCGCGTTTTCGGATGGCCAGCAGCTGCTGCTTAGCAAAAGCTACGGCTTCGTGCAGGGCCCGGCGCTGGGCAGCTACCTCAACCCCCGCCTGCCCCGCAAGGCGCTCACGCTGCTGGCCCAGCCCGAGCGCCGCCTGGGCACGGGGCGCCTCGGGGCGCTGGCGGCCTTCAACTTCGTTCCCGGCGATGTTTTTCTGCACCAGGGGTATGAGTACGGCTATCCCATGCCTTGCACCACCAGCTTCTGGAACCGCGATAGTGTATTGAGCCGCACCGAAAGCCGCAACCACGATACGCTTACCTACCGCGTCTGGACGCGCGGCGTCACCCAAACCTGCGCCACCGGGCTGCGCGTAATGGGGCCGGCGAGGGTTGCGACCTTGGTTATCACCGCCAACTACCGAAACTTGACCACAGGCAGCCTTACCCAGTTTTGGGCCAACACAGCTAGTAGTCCCTCACGCGGGTTTGGCTGGCTGCATTTCACTGGCTACCAAACCGGCATTTTCGGCAACCGAGTGTTGCAGCAGCACAAGATGTTTATAACGAACGGCCCACTGCCAACCACGACCGATTCGGTGGGCATCATGGATGCAAGCAGCGTCGATTTCGGCCTTCATCTTACCACTGGCGAGGGATTAGGGGTTGTTCACGAAGCGGAAATTGGCTTCAGCGGCTTATACAGCGACCTCATCGGGTTCCGCAAAAACGGTATTACCACGGGGCAACTGCCTACTATTGCGCAACTCCTGCTAGCGGCCCGCCCCACCCGCGCCGCCACCACCACAGCGGCCTACCCCCAGCCCTTCGGGGCCAGCCTGACGGTGCGCTTCGACCTGGCCCGCCCGCAGCCCGTGGGCCTCGCCCTGCACGACGCCCTGGGCCGCGTTGTGTTCGTGCGCCCGACCGCGCCGCTGCCCGCCGGTGCCCAACAGTTGGCCTTCGATACCCAACACCTGCCCGCCGGCCTCTACGCCCTGCACCTGACTTTTGAGGGCGAAGGCCGCACCGAAATTGTTAAAGTGCTGAAAAATATCGAGTAAACCCCTAGTGCTTACCTTCGTTTCGCACTCACTGTAAACCTTCATTCCAACTCTTCTCAGCCTACCAATGAAAAACGCTTACTACCTCCCCGCTCTGGCGGCGCTGCTTGCTGCCGCACCGGCGGCCCGCGCCCAGCAAGCCTGGCAGCCCTTCCGCGCCGGGCTCATCTACCAGTACACCGAAGCCGGCACACCCGGCGATACAACGCATACCTTGCAGGTAGGCCCCGGCCTCGCCGTGGCTGGCACGGCCGATACGCTGTACCGCTTCAACCGCCGTGCTCCCAAAGGCAGCCGGCAGGGCAACAGCAACAACCCGCGCGACTACCAACTGCGGGCCGACAACCTGTTTGGCAGCACCTTGCGGATGCAACCCAGGGCGGTGTTCACCTTTGCGGCAGCCAACGGGCGCAGTGTGGTGCTGCGCCCCCGCACGGCGCTGGGCCAAAACTGGAACGCCGGGCCAAACGGCCTCACGGCCCACGTCATGAGCCGCAGCCTGGCCCCCGTGCCGGGCGGTGGTACTGACTCGGTGGCGGCTATCATGTTTTCGGACGGGCAAATGCTGACCCTCAGCAAACGCCACGGCCTGCTCGACGGGCCATCGCTCGACAGCTACCTCAACGGCCGCAACCGGCGGCGTACCCTTGCCCTCACGGCTTTGGGTGGGCGCAACGGCGCTGGTGCGCTGCTGGTTGGCCCGCGGGCCGCGTACAATTTTCAGCCCGGCGACTTGTTCCAGCGCTACGGCGTTTCGACGTACAGCGGCAGCACCATTTGCTCCGAGCACTGGAGCCAGGACAGCATTTTGAGCCGCACCTTGAGCCGCACCGGCGATACGGTTATCTACTCCATCCGTACTCGTAGCCTATACCGGGGCTACGGGCGGGCAGGTACACCCGGCGGCATGGGTTGTAGCGCCACTGGCAGCAGCTACCTGGCCACCACCATCACCATGTCTTATTCGGACGTTGCAACGACACCCGTTTACGGTGCTTCTTCCCTCACCAGCACGCTCTCGGGCGGGGAGGTAAGTGGCCCGGCCAGCCGGAGCAGCCGCTTCCTGCGACGTGCCGAGTGGGAGCAGCTGTTCTGCAGCATTGGCACCAGCAACCCCGACGCCGACAGCCTGCGCTTGTTGCCTCCCTTTGACCTGGGCGGCAGCACACGGTACGGGGCCGGCTTGGGCCGCACCCGTCGGATTACCTGGGATGGCATCAACAACAGCGTGGACGAGGAAAACCTGGTGGCCTACCGCAAAGGCCCCGAAGTCTGGGGCACCTTTTTCAGCATCCGACAGCTGCTGGCAGTCCGCGCCACCAAGGCAGCGGCCAGCACCACGGCGTTTCCGCAGCCCTGCGGGGCCGATTTGACGGTGACGTTTGACCTGGCCCGCCCGCAACCCGTGCGGCTGGCCTTGCGCGACGCCCTGGGCCGCACCGTGTTCACGCGCCCGGCCACGGCACTGGCGGCGGGCAACCAGCGGCTTGTGCTTGACACCCAACTCCTGCCAGCGGGCCTCTACACCCTGCACCTCGAACTGGCGGGCGAAGGCCGTACCGAGGTGCTGAAAGTGGTGAAAGCGGAGTAGGTCCACAAGTGCCTTCACCGTTCCGTTGGCTCCGCCGACCTTCGGTTCGGGCCTCGTCGGCCCTCACGTCCCCTCCTTGCCAAAGGAGGGGATTTTTTTTTGCTTTTATTCCAGCGAAGCCAGGAACTGCTCGGCGTTGACCAAATGGGTTTGCTGCTTTTCGGGGCTCATTTTGTCGAACGTCGAAACCAGCATGCCGAGGCGGGGATTTTGCAGGAAAAAGGCGCGGTGCACGTGCATGAAGCGCCAAAATAGACCGTCCCAGATGGCTTGCCAGGGGCCTTTTTCGTAGTCGCCCATTTTCAGCAGGTAGTTGCTGCCGCTGATGTAGGGCTTGGTCGTCATCAGGCCGCCGTCGGCAAACTGCGTCATGCCGTACACGTTGGGCACCATCACCCAGTCGTAGGCGTCCACGTACATTTCCATGAACCACTGGTGCACGGCATCGGGGTTGAATTCGCAGAGTAGCATGAAGTTACCCAGTATCATCAGCCGTTCGATGTGGTGGTTGTAGCCGGTGCGGAGTAGCTTTTTAATGGTCGTATCGACGGGGCCAATGCCGGTGGTGCCGTCGTAAAACCCCTTCGGAATGGCCCGCCTGAACCCCCAGAAATTGCGGGTGCGCTGCTTGCTGCCCTCGCGCTCGTACACGATGCGGATGAACTCGCGCCAGCCCACAATCTGCCGCAAAAACCCTTCAAGCGAGTTGAGCGGCACCTCGTTTTCCGAAGCGTAATCCAGGGCGGCGTCGATGATTTGCTGGGGCAGCAGCAGGCCAATGTTTAGCATCGGCGTCAGCACGCCGTGGTAGAGAATGTCTTCCCGCGCCACCAGCGAATCCTCGTAAACCCCAAACTTGGCAAACCGCTGGCTCAAAAAGGCTTGCAGCCAGGTTTCGGCTTCCGCAAACGTGGTGGGGTAGTGGCCCGGTCCGGCAAAAGGCCCGGCGGCGCGGCCGTAGTGGTCGGCAAAATGGGCGGCGGCGTAGGCTTTGGCCTCCCGCACAAACGCGTTTTCGGCCGGAAACGGGTAGGTTGGCACCGTTTCGGTTTTCGGGAAACGGGCGCGGTTGTCGGCGTCGAACGTCCACTTGCCGCCCAGCGGCTTCTGGCCGTTTTCGAGCAGCAGGCCGCGCTCCTTGCGCTGCTGCACGTAAAAATCGGTTTGGTGGTAGGGTCGTTTTTTCTCGAAAAAAGCCGCCACTTCGGGCAACGTGTTGAGGAAATACGGAGTGCGGTACGCCGTGAGGGTCAGCCCGTGGCGCTCGGCGGCGCGGCGCAGGTTGCGGTGCAGCCAGTTGTCGGTCACGTCGGCGTAGTGCAGGGCCGTCACGCCCTGCGCGGCCAGGTCGGCCACCAGCACTTCCACGGCAGCGGCGGGCGCGTTGGCCGCCACGTACTCTACCGCCAGGCCCTGCGCTTGCAGGTAGCTTTCGTAGAATTTCAGGCTGGCCCGGTGCAGCACTATCTTTTGCTGATGAAACTTGAACTGCTTGAAAAACAGGTGTTCTTCTACCAGAACAACCTTGCGCCCCGGCTGCACGGCCGGGTGGTTTTTGAAGAGCTGGTGCGGGAAAACGAGGGTAACTTCCACGAAGAAAAATAAAACGGTTGGGTGCGGGGGCGGGCACCGGCCCAAGCCGTGCGCCCG
>JANXUO010000362.1 GCA_025356245.1 Hymenobacter sp. | reverse complement strand
CATCGCCCCCGACCCCGTGTTGGCCGCGCCGGCCTTGAGCGGGGCCAACATCACGGGCGTGATTAAAAACCAGACCACGCAACAAACCGGGGCCAACTTTAACATCGACGGCAACGCCGTGATTGGCGGCAACAGCACCGTAACGGGCAGCAGCACCGTGGCCGGCAAGGTGGGCATCGGCACCGCCAGCCCCGCCTACGCGCTGCACCTGGGCGATGGCACCGCCCCCAGCAGCGCCCACGGCCTGCTGCAAGGCGCCTTTGGCAACGCCAGCTACCTGCGCCACAGCCGCCTCATGTTCAACGATGCCAACTTTGGCATCGGGGCCGGCGCCCAGAGCACGACCGTCGGCGACGACGACCTGTACTTTTACGCCTACAACGGGGCCAACCGCGACATTCGCTTCATGCACACGGACAACGCCCTGACCGACCCCGCGGGCACGGGCTGGACCACCGACCTCATCATCAAGCAGGGCGGCAACGTGGGCATTGGCAACCCCACGCCCGCCACCAAGCTTGACGTGAACGGCAACCTGCGCCTGGCCGTGCGCCTGTGCCCCGTCAACCAAGCGGCCTACACCCTCGTGGCGGCCGACGTGGCCTTCAGCATCTTTAAGCTTAGGGACGGAGCCTACGCCGCCACCCTTACACTGCCCGCTGCCAGCGCGGGCCAGGCAGAAGGCCAGGAGCTTACCCTGGTGAACGCGGCGGGCAGCCCCAGCACCGTGAGCGGCGCCAACACCGACAGCCCCGGCCTTTCCGTGGCCTTGGCCGATGCGAATTTTAACGGAGTCCACTCCGTGAAATACGTGTGGGCTCTCTACGCCAGCGGCACTGGCGCCTGGTTTCGGGTGCAGTAGGGCCGTGGGGTGGCCGCCGGTACCTTTGACCTTATTGCAACAAGCTCCCGGCCGGATGGTCGGGGGCTTGTTGCTTTTCAGATAAAAAACCGGGGGTTTCCGGTTGAGAAAAGAAAGTTCCCGGCTAAGAAAAGGGAGTTTACGAGTGAGAAAAGGGAGCTCCCGGTTGAAAAAAAGGAGCCCCCGGCGGCTGGTCGGGAACTCCCCGGCTGGAGGGCGTAGACGTTGGCGACGAGCCGGGAAATCCCGGCGGTGCTTTGCAAACTCCCCGCCGGTAACCGGGACTGAAAGACGGCAAAGCGGGAGGGCAGGGGTGAGGCGGCCAAGTGCCCCGTTCCCAGCTGGGTTACGCGGATGACGCAATCAAAAACTTGTTGCTATATTTGGGCGGGTTATTTCCCGAAAGCTGCTTTTTTTCACTTCACCCCCCCTTTTTGTATGCCCACCGATTGGTACCCCTCCCGCGAAGCCGAGCGCCGGCTGTTTCTCCAAAACTTTGTGGCCAACATTGCCGACGCCACCACGCTGCTCAAGCTGCCCAAAGACGCGTTTAAGCGAGCCGACGACGCGGCCCAGGCCGAGCTGGCTGCCTTCGAGCAGCGCGACGCGGCCCGCAAGGAGCTTGACACGGCCCAAAAAGGCCTCAACGAGCAGGACGTGGCAACTTCCGAGGCTGTGCGGGCTGCCGCCAAGCAAATAAAAGGCACCATTGACGTGCCCCAGGCGGTGCTCGATTTGCTGGAGCTGAACACCACCGGCGGCGGCAGCACTGCCCGCCCCGGCACCGACAGCCCCGTGCTGAAGGTGCAGATGGACGGCATTCACCCCAGCATTGGCTGCGTGAAGCACGGCTTTGACGCGGTGGAAATCTGGTGCTGCCGCGCCGACGAAAAAGAAGCCACCCGCCTGGCCACCGTCACCCACTTGCCTTACTTCGACAACCGCCCCAACGCGGTGCCCGCCCAGGCCGAGCAGCGCGACTACTACGCCTTCTACCTGAAGAAAAACGAAGTAGCCAGTGCCCAGGGTGCCACCGCCCACCTGCTGGTGCCCGGCGGCGCCCACGCCTAGGCCGGGCGGGGCCGCCCGGGGCGGCGGCCCGGCTCCGCGCCTTTGTATCTTGTGCCTGCAACCGGCTCGTACCATAACGGTACGGGCCGGTTTTGTATTTTTGCGGCTGGCCGGGCATTGCAGCTTTGCTTTCTGCGGCACCCCATGCTATTTTTTCTGCGCGCAGCGGCTTCGGGTGGGCACAAGCCCGCCCGGAGCCGTTGCTTTTTTGGCCACCACCGGGCCACCCTGCGGCTGTGCTGCCTGCTGGCGGGGCTGCTGGCGGGCGCGGGCCGGGCCCGCGCCCAGGCCCAGGCGTCGGCCCTTGCGCCGCCCGCTGCCGGGCGGGCCCCCGCGGCCCGGCCCGCACTGCCCGACACCGCACGGGTGCGCCAGCTGGCCCAGCTGGCCGCCCGCCAGCTGGGCACCAACCTGCCCGCCGCCACCCAGGCTGCCACCCAGGGCCTGGCCCTGGCCCGGCGCGGCCCCGATGCCGCCGCCCAGGCCCGCCTTCTAAACCTGGTGGGGGCCTGCCACTACCTGCAAGGCGACGTGGTGGCCGCCCGCCACGCCTACGAAGCCCTGCTGGCCCTGGCCCGGCGCAGCGGCCTGGCCCAGGCGCGGGGCAATGCCTACATGGGCATGGCCCAGGTGGCGGCCCACACCAACGACACGCTGCACGTGCCCGGCTACTGCGCGCAGGCCCTGGCCGCCTACCGGGCCTGCCGCCCCCCCGCCAGCACCCAGGGCCAGGCACGGGTGTTCGACTGCCTGGGCTACTTTTACCGCCGCACCCACCAGGCCGCCTACGACGCCCAGGGCCAGGCCAGCCTAATCCGCAACGACACCCCCTCGGAACGGGCCAAGCGGATGTTCCGCAAGGTGCTGGCCCTGCCCCCGGCGGGGCTGGCCACCGAGCGGGCCAGCGCCCTGTGCGGGCTGGCCAACGAGTACACGCTGGTCGGGCAGGCGGCCCTGGCCCAGCCTTGCTACGACCAGGCCCTGGCCCTGGCCCCGGCGCAGTCGGCCGTGTGGCTCAAGGCCGCCATCTACAGCGCCCAAAACCAGCTGGTGCTGGGCCGGCTTCGGCCGGCGCTGGCCCTGGCCCAGCACGTGCGCCGGGTGGCCCGCCGTGCCGGCAACGCCACCATGGCCGAAAACGCCCTGATTCTGACAGCCGAAGCCCTGGAAGACCTGCACGTGCGGGGCAGCTTTGATTCGTTGCAGGTGTACATCAGCGAAAGCGCGGCTTCGATGCAAGCCGACCAGGTAGCGGCCGTGACGGCGGCCGGCGCGCGGTTCGAGGCCCGCGAGCAGGCGGCCCGCATCCGCAGCCTCGAGCAAGACCGCCGCCTCGTGGCCCAGGGCCACGAGCTTACCCGTCTGCGTGCCCGCCAGCAGTTGGCCGGGCTGGGGGGGGGCATCGTGCTGCTGCTGCTGGGCGCGGGGCTGCTGTTTGCCCGCTACCGCCAGCGCCAGGCCGCCGCCGCCGCCGCCGCCGAAACCCTGCTACGCCAGCAAATTGCCGCCGACCTGCACGACGACGTGGGCAGCCTGCTCACCCAGGTCAGCCTGCAATCCGACCTGCTCAGCCAGGGCCTGCTGCCCGCCGCCCAGCACCCGGCCCAGCTCCAGCGCATGGCCAGCACCAGCCGCGACGCCGTGCGCCACATGTCCGACGTGGTGTGGGGCCTGAGCCAGCTCGGCCACGCCCCCACCCTCGGCCCCCTGCTGGACAGGATGCGCGACCACGCCCACCTCGTGCTGCCCGCCGCCGGCCTCGACCTGAACTTCGCCCCCGACCCAACCCTGAAAAACTTGCCCGTGCCCACATCGCAGCAGCAGGTCTTGTTTCTCATCTTTAAGGAGAGCCTGCACAACGCCGTGAAGCACGCCCAGGCCGCTACTGAAGTAACCGTACACCTGCGCCACAAAGCCGGGCAGTTAAAGCTGACCATCCGCGACGACGGCCGCCCCCCGGCCGCCGCGCCCACCCCGCGCCCCGGCCACGGCCTGGCCAACATGCCGGCCCGCGCCCTGGCCGTGGGCGGCACCGTGCGGTATGAAGTAGGGGAGGGCTTTGCCGTGGTGGCCCGGCTGCCGGTGGGGTAGGGGCGTAAGGCCAACTCCAAGTTCCCAACTTCACTCCAGCCCCGCCAGCAGCTGCCCTACTTCAATAGTATAAGCGCAGCGGAAGTGCCCCAGCGGGCAGGCCGCGTGCCCGTGCAGTCCGCAGGGCCGGCAGGCCAGCGGCTCCCGCGTTTCCACCACAAACGACACCGGCGAGAGCGGCCCAAACCCAAACGCGGGCACCGTGGAGCAGAACACGGCCGTGACCGGTGCCCCCACCGCCGAACACAGGTGCAACGGGGCCGAGTCGTTCACGAAGTTCATGGCCGCGCCGCGCATCAGGGCGGCCGAGGCCAGCAGCGAAAGCTGCCCGGCCAGGCTGACGACCTCTGCCCGCCCGGCGGCCGCCGCCAGCCGCTGGCAGGCCGCCGCGTCGGGCGGGCCACCGAGCAGGTACACGGGCCGGCCGGGCGGCAGGGCGGCGAGCAGCTCCAGCCACTTGCTCTCGGGGTACTGTTTGGTGAACCAGACGGAAGTGGGGGCCAGGCAGTAGTAGGGGCCGGCGGCGGCGTAGGGCGCGGCGGCGGCCTCGTCGGCGGCGGTGGGATAGAGGCGGGGGAGTTGCTTGTTGCTGGTTTCTGGTTGCTGGTTGCTGGTTTCTTGTTTGCTGTTGAGCGTTTCAGCGTTTTTTTGCTCGCCAGGCAAAACGGCATCGGGAACCAGCAACCAGGAACCAGAAACCAGCAACAAATTCCTCTCCACCTCGTGCCGGCCGTCGCCGATGACGTGCGGCACGCGGCGGGTAAAGAAGCGGCTGAACGGGTTTTGGCTGAAGCCCACGCGCTCCGCCGCACCCGAAAAAGCAGTGAGGAAGCCCGTGCTGGCGAAGCGTTGCAGCGTGACGACGCGGCCGTAGCCCCCGGCCCGGATTTCCTTGAGCAGCTGCCAGAGGTGGGCGTACTTGCGCTGCTGCTTGTCCCAGACCAGCACCCGGCGGATGTGGGGGTGGCCCCGCAGCAGGCCCTCGTTGCCGCGCCGCACCAGCACGTCGACGGGCGTGGCGGGCGCGGTGGCGTGCAGGTGCTCCACCAGGGCCGTGGCCAGGATGACGTCGCCGATGAAGGCTGTTTGGATGAGGAGGATGGGGGCGGGCATGGGCAGGTGCAAAGCTAGAGCCGTTTCCAATTTTGGGCCGCCTGTTTTGCGGCGAGGCGTTGGGCGGCCGGCGTTAACTTTTGAGGCGCATTAAACGTTCGCGCATCCTTCTGTTCCAAGGGCAGTAACTTCGACCCAGTCCTTCCACTCCATCCTGAGCTTGCCACCAATGAAAAGTTTGTACCGCTTGTTGCTGCTGGCCGCGCTGGCTGCCCCGTTCCCCATCAGCCTCCACGCCCAGAGCCTGGCCTGGCAAAGCCTGCAAACGCCGCCCACTACCGGGCAGGTGCAGCCCGCCGCCGAAGCCGCCGACCAGGCGGGCAACCTCTACGTGGCGGGCGGGTTTGACGGCACCGCCACGTTTGGGGCCACCACGCTCGTCAGCGCGGGCGGGGTCGATGCGTTTGTGGGCAAGTACAGCCTGGTTGCCAACGCCTGGGTGTGGGCCGTGCGGGCCGGCGGCGGCGCCGACGATGCCGCCACGGCCCTGGCCCTGGGCCCGAACGGCGTGGTGTACGTGGGCGGCCGCATTGGCGGCTCGGCCAGCTTTGGGCCGCTGAGCCTGACCAACACCAGCGGCACCGACGATGCCTTTGTGGCCCGCCTCACCGGGCCGGCCGCCACGGTCGCCTTTAGCTGGGTGACGCCCCTGAGCAGCGATTTTATTGACGGCGTGAGCGGCCTGGCCGCCCGGGCGGGCTCGGTGTACGCGGCGGGCTCGTTCTACGGCAGCAGCCTGGCGGCGGGCGGGGCGCTGGCGCTGGCCAACACCGGCGGCAGCAGCGGCACCTCGGACGGCTACCTCATCAAGCTCACCGACCAGGGCAGCAGCGGCTTTCCGCGCTGGGGCCAGGTGCTGGGCGGCACCGACTACGACTACCTCAACACCGTGCTTGTGCGCGGCAACAACGTGTACGTGGGCGGTAGTTTTGAGGGCACGGCTTACGTGGGTGGCACCGCCACGCTGGCCACGGCGGGCGGCGCCACCGACGACGACGTGCTGCTGGCCCGCTTCTTCGACCAAGCCACCAGCGCCACCCTGCGCTGGGCCGGCAGCGCCGGCGGCCCCGGCTACGACGCCGCCACCAAGCTGGCCGCCAACCGCACGGGGCTCTACGTCGCGGGCGTGTTTGGGCCTTCGGCCACCTTTGGCAGCACCGCGCTGCTGGGCACCGGGCCGGCCACGGCCTTCGTGACGCGCCTGCCCCGCACGGCCGCCACGGCGCAGTACAGCTGGGCGTTGGCGGCGGCTGGCACCGGCACCACGGCCCCCACCTCGCTGGTGCTGCGGGGGCTGAACCTGTACGTGGGCGGGGCCTACACCGGGGTGCCGCTCTTTGGCCCGGCCGCGCTGCCGGCCGCGGCCGGCCCGGCCCCGTTCGTGGCCAAGCTCACCGACCAAACCACCAGCGGGCAGTGGCGCAGCGCCCTGGCCGCCACCACGGCGGCCGGGGGCCTGGAAGCCTTGGTGGGCAGCCCCGGCCGGGGCCTGTACGCGGTGGGCGGAGCCGTGGCCCCCGCGGCGTTTGGCGGCTACGCTATTGCCGGGGCGGGCGGCGCAGCGGTGGGCTACGTGGCCAGCGTGGGCGACGTGTTCCCGATGAACGTGGTGGCCCTGAGCCCCACCCGGCACGAAGGCGCAGCGGCGGCGGCGGGCCTCATTCAAATTCAGTTCGACCAGCCCGTGAACCCCACGGCGGGCAGCGTGGGCGGGGTGCTGGTGTACGCCAGCGAGCGCGGCGGGCTGCGCAACGGTGCGGCCTCGGCCAGCGGCCCGGCCGTCAGCTTTGCGCCCGCCACCGGCTTCCGGCCCGGCGAGCGGGTGCAGGTCAGCATCACGGCCGATGTGCAGAGCACGAGCGGGGCGGCGGCGAGCCCCCAGGTATACGAGTTTCGAATGGCCGCCGGGGGCAGTGGCGAGGGGCGGCTGCGGGCGGCGGGCAGCCCCACGGCCATCAACAGCGCCCCCAGCACCGTGGTGCTGGCCGACGTGAACAACGACAACCTGCTCGATGCCATCAGCAACGGCGGCACCAACACCGGCGTGAGCGTGCGCCTGGGCGACGGGCGCGGGCACTTCGGGGCGGGCAACCGCACGGTGTTTGGTAACGCCAGCGGCGATTTGGTCGCCGGTGATGTGGACGGCGATGGCGACATCGACCTGGTGTTTGTGAACACCGCCAGCAACGGCAACGGGCTGGTCAGCATTCGGCTGAATGACGGGGCGGGCAATTTCAGCGCGGTGCCCGAAGTCGGCACCAACAACCGCCCCACCGCCCTGGCCCTGGGCGACGTAAATGGCGACGGCGACCTCGACCTGGTGGTAAGCGCCCAAACCGATGCCGCCGGCCTGGCCAACGGCACGGTCCGCGTGCTGCTCGGCGATGGCAGCGGGACTTTTCAAACCAGCCTGGCCGACGTGCCCACCAACACTACCGCCGCCCGCCTCGTGCTGGCCGACGTGAATGAAGACGGCCGCCTCGACCTGCTGCTGGCCAACACCGGCAGCCCCGCCACCCTCAGCCTGCGCCTCGGCGATGGCCTCGGCGGCTTTGCCGTGCCCGCCACCGGGGCCGAAATTGCGGTGAGCGTGGCCCCCAGCCGCCTCGCCGTGGGCGACCTCAACGAAGACGGCCACCTCGACGTGTTGAGCCTGGGGGCCGTGGGCAGCACCCAAACCACCGTCGGCGTGAGCCTGGGCGATGGCACCGGGCAGTTTGCCCCCGCGCCCGACGTGCTGCTTCCCCCCACGCCTGCCGACCTGGCCCTGGCCGACCTCAACGCCGACGGCCACCTCGACCTGGTGGTGCAAACCGGCACCGGCGTGGCCCTGCGCCTCGGCGATGGCGCGGGTCAGTTTGTGGCCAACGCCCCCGGTAGTCTGCTGGGTGGCACCGGCGGCAGCACCGGCGCCTTAGCTCTGGGCGACGTGGACAACGACGGCGACCTGGACGCCGTGACGGCGGGCACGCCTGCCGGGCCGGGGGGAGGTGCTACGCTTCTCACCGTGCAAACTTTGCTCAACACGCCCCTTGTGGCCCCCGACCTCATCGTGAACGCGCCCGGTACTACCGTGGGGGCCGATTTTTACAACAACGTCGTCGTGACCAGCACCGGCGTGGGCACCCTGGCCGGTGATGTTTCGGTGGATGGCAGCCTGCTTATTCAGAGCGGCGGGGTGCTGGACGATGGCTGCCACCGCATTACCGGTGCGGGCAGCTTTGCGCTGGCGGCCGGGGGGCGGCTGCGCATCTGCGATGCGGCGGGCATTGTTCCCAGCGGGGCCGTGGGCGCGGTGCAAGTGCTGGGCCGCCGGGTGTTTTCGGCTTTTGCTGACTATGAGTACACCAGCCAAGCCGGCGGCTCCGGTCCGCAAACCGGCGCTGCCTTGCCCGCCCGCGTCCGCGACCTGACGGTGGCCACCGGCGCGGCCCTTCTTCAGCTGAGCCAGCCGGTGGCCGTGCGCCGCGTCTTCACCCTCGGCACTACGGCCCCCGGTGGCGGGCTGGCGGTGGGCACGGCCAGCCTCACCCTGCTTTCGGATGCCGACTCCACGGCCCTGGTGGTGCAAACCCAGGGCGCGGTAGCCGGCCCGGCCACCGTGCAGCGCGCCGTGAGCCGGGGCAGCTACCAGGGCCGGGGCTACCGCCACTACAGCGCCCCCGTAGCCGGCACCACCGTGGCCGACCTGGCGGTGTCCGGCGTGTTTGCCCCCGAAGTAAGCCAGGGCAGCGCCTACAACGCCTCGGCTACGCCGGGGCTGGTGACGCCCTTTCCCACCGTGTTTGACTACAACCAAAGCCGCGTGGCCACCTCGCCCGCTACTGGCTTCTCGGCCTTCGACAAGGGCTGGCGGGCCGCCAGCGCCCTCACCGACCCGCTGGCCGTGGGCACCGGTTACACCCTCAACCTGCCCGCCACCACCGTGGCCCTCACCGGCCCGCTCGTGAGCGGCAACCTCGACCTGAGCCTGGCCCGCAACGCCGGCCCCACCGCGCCCGATGCCGGCTGGAACCTGGTGGGCAACCCCTACCCGGCGCCCCTGGATTGGAGCCGCCTCGCGCCCACCGACCGCCCCGGCGTGGACGCGGCCCTGTACGTGTTCGAGCCCAGCGGCCCCTACAGCGGCAGCTTCCGCAGCTACGCCAACGGCCAGGGCAACCCCGTACTGCCCCTGGGCCAGGGCTTTTTTGTGCGCGTGGCCGCCGGGCAAACGGCCGGTGCCCTCCACTTCCGCAACAGCCAGCGCCTCACCAGCTTCGACGCTACTGCCTTCCGGCGCGGCGCGGCCGATGCCGGCCCCAGCCTGCGCCTGCGCCTGCAAGGCCCCGGCGGCCCCCCCGATGTCCTCGTCCTCTACGCCCAACCCGGGGCCAGCGCCGGCTTCGACGGCGAGTTTGACGCTGCCAAGCTGCCCAACCCCAGCGGCCTGGGCCTGGCCGCCGTGGCGGCCGATGGGCAGCCGTTGAGCATTCAGGGCCTGCCTGTGCTCACGGCCAGTACGGTGGTACCACTTGTTGTGCGGGCACCCCGCGCGGGCCGCTACGTGCTTCGGCTCGAAAGCCTGCAAAACCTGCCCGCCGGCCTCACCGCCTTTTTGGTGGATGCCCTCACGGGCAGCCGCTGGCCGCTGGCAGCCCTGCCCGCCACCGGCTACGCTTTCAACCTGAGCGCGGCCCAGGCGGCCGCCCCGGTGGCCGGCCGCTTCTGGCTGAGCTTTGGGGCCAGCAGCCCGCTGGCGGCGGCGGCTGGCAGCGCCCCGGCCTTGCTCAGTGCGTACCCCAATCCGGCCCACGGCCGCGCCACCGTGCTGCTCCCCAGCGGCTCAGCCACTACGCCCGCCGTACTCATCCTCACCGATGCGGTGGGCCGCGTGGTGCGCACCCAAAAGGTCAGTGGGACAGTGACTAGTTTTGATATAGATAACCTGCCAGCAGGAATTTACGTGCTGCGTGTGGGCGCTGCCACGGTGCGCCTGGCGGTGGAATAATGCGGTGCGTGGACGCGGGGCAATCCCTCCCACGGTGCCTCTTTTAACCAGTGCCCACGGCTAACCCCTCCTCAAAAAATAGCATATTTATGCTATACCGCCGTGTTGGGGCCACCGGTACCTTTGCCCCATGCAAGTATTCAGCCTCGCCATCATCGAAGACCAGCCTTCCATTCGGGAAGTACTGAGTGAATACCTCGGCCACCAGCCGGAGTTTCGCTGCGAAGTGATTGTGGACAGCATCGAAGCCTTCCTGGCCCAATTGGAGGCCAGCCCCGGCCTTAGTCCCGACCTGGTGCTGTGCGACATCGGCTTGCCCGGCCTCACGGGCATCGAGGGGTTGCCCTTCATCAGGGCCCGGCTACCCGAGGCTCAGGTGCTTATGCTCAGTGTATTTACTGATGCCGAGCAGGTGTACCAAGCCCTGCAGGCCGGGGCCGTGGGCTACCTCGTCAAAAATACCCCGCTCGTGCAGCTCAAAGAGCACCTGCTGCAGGTGGCGGCGGGCGGCTCGCCCATGAGCCCGGCGGTGGCGCGGCACGTGGTGCAGGCGTTTCAGCGCCTGGCAAAAGCCCCGGCCGCCACCCAAACTACCCAGGAACCCCTCACCTCGCGCGAGTTGGAAATTGTGCAGTGCATTGAAGACGGGCTGAGCTACAAACTCATCGCCACCCGTCTGTTCATCAGCGTCGATACCGTGCGCAACCACATCCGCGCAGTGTACCGCAAGCTGCAAATCAACAGCAAAGGCCAGTTGATGGCCCGCGCCATCCGGCGGCAATCGTAGCTACTTCAGCCGTCCCATGCCGCCGTCCACGGCCAGTACTTGCCCGGTGATGAAGCTGCTGTGGTCGGAGAGTAGGAAGGACGTCATGTACGCCAAATCCTGGGGCTGCCCGATGCGCTGCAAGGGGTGCCGCTTGGCCCCGGCCTCCACCTTCTCGGGCGTGCCGAGCAGGGCCGCCGCCAGCGGGGTGTTGGTGAGCGACGGGGCCACGCAGTTTACCCGCACGCCCACGGCGGCGTACTCGGCCGCCAGGGCGCGGGTGAGGCCCTCCACCGCCGCCTTGGCCGTGGCAATGCTGGCGTGGAAGCTCATGCCCGTATCGGCCGCTACCGTGCTGAACAGCACCACCGAAGCCCCGCCTTCGGCTTTTTTGAGGCGCTTCATGCAGGCTTGCAGCACCCGCACCGCGCCCAGCACGTTGAGGTTGAAATCGGCCATGAAATCCTCCGCCGGGATGCGCTCGAACGGGCGCAGCTTGATGCTGCCGGGGCAGTACGCCACGCCGTGCAGCACGTCGGGCAAGCTGTCGAGGGCCGGGCCCACAGGCTGGGTGGCATCGTAGGCAATGTGGGTAGTACCCAGCGCTTCCAGCTCGGGCGGGAGGCTGCGGGAGGCGGTGTAAAGGCGGGCGCCGAGGCCGTGGAGCAGCGTGGCCGTGGCCAAGCCAATGCCCGACGAAGCGCCGACGATGAGGATGTTTTTGTCCGTGAAATTCATGCCTGGCTAACCAACGGGTGGGGCGAAGGTTTGGGGCGGGGCAGGCGGCCGGGCCGGCCGGGTATGCTTCTATCTTTGTGGCGGGCAGGCGCAACACCCTCCGGCACCCGGCCCTTTTCTCCTAACTCCTTATTCCATGAAACAACCGACCACTCCTTCCGCCGTCCGGGTCGTTGCCTGGGGCTGCCTGCTGGCCGCCGGTGCCCTGCTGGGCAGTTGCAAAAAAGAACAACCCGAAACCCCCGTGCCCGCCTCACGGGCCGTGTACGCCGTCGGCTACGAAACCAACGCCGCCGGCCGGCGCGTGGCCACGGTCTGGAAAAACGGTGTCGCCACCCCCCTCACCGACGGCACCCGCATCGCACAGGCTTTCGCCCTGGCCGTGGCTGGGGCCGACGTGTACGCGGCCGGCTATGAAACCAACGCCGCCTTCGGGAGCGTGGCCACGGTCTGGAAGAACGGCACGGCCGCCGCCCTCACCGACGGCACCCGCGGTGCCTGCGCCAACGCCGTGGCCCTGGCCGGGGCCGACGTGTACGTGGCCGGCTACGAGGCCAACGCTACCTACCAACTCGTGGCTAAAATATGGAAAAACGGCACCGCCACCGCTCTTACCGACGGCACCCGCGAGGCCCGCGCCAACGCCGTGGCCTTGGCCGGGGCCGACGTGTACGCAGCTGGCTACGAGAATACCACCAACGGGGCGGTGGCCACGGTCTGGAAAAACGGCGTTGCCACCGCCCTCACCGACGGCACCCGCCCCGCCACCGCCGTGGCCGTGGCCGTGGCCGGGGCCGACGTGTACGTGGCCGGCTACGAGGCCAACGCCGCCGGTACGCTCGTGGCCAAAACCTGGAAAAACGGCATTGCCACCGCCCTTTCCGACGGCACCCGCGAAACCCGCGCCTTTGGTTTGGCCCTGGCCGGGGCAGATGTTTACGTCGCTGGCTACGAGCGGGGCGGGAACACGCCGGTGGCCACGGTCTGGAAAAACGGCACCGCCACAGCCCTCACCAGCGGGGCCACGTCCGCCGCCGTGTACGCCCTCGTGCTGGCCCCGTAGCTCCTGCGCCCCCGCCCGCCCCGCCCCGCGCCCCCGCCCCACCTCCGTCGCGCTCAACCCGTTGTGGTCTGCCGCTTGCCCGGTCAGTACGCGGGGACCGGGTGTTGCGGCCACGGCCCGGCCCCCGGTTTTGCCCGACAGCCCACCCGGCCCGCAGCCTTGGGCCGGGCACGGGGACGGGGCCGGCGAAATCGACCTGCTCACGCCGTACCTGACCGATGTCGTGCCCCAAATCCAAACCCACCACGATGGGCTGCCCGCCTAGAGGACAGGCCCGCCCGCTCACGGGGCCGACCGACAACGGTCGGCTTTTTTTGGAGCCCTGCCCCGGCTGTAGGCGGCCGGGTGGCCGGACGAAGCCCCCTGCGCCGTAGCTTCGCCCCCGCATCCCGCCCATTCCTACCCCCGCATGAAAATCACCAAACTCCTCGTTGCCAACCGGGGCGAAATTGCCATCCGCGTGTTCCGCGCCGCCACCGAGCTGGGCATCCCCACGGTGGCCGTGTACACCTACGAAGACCGGTACTCGCTGCACCGCTACAAGGCCGACGAAGCCTACCAGATTGGCCGCGACGATGACCCGCTCAAGCCGTACCTCGACATCGAAGGCATCATCCGAGTGGCCAAAGAGAACGGGGCCAACGCCATCCACCCCGGCTACGGCTTTTTGAGCGAAAACGCCACCCTGGCCCGCCGCTGCCGCGAGGAAGGGTTGACGTTCGTTGGCCCCCGCCCCGAGGTGATGGAGGCCCTCGGCGACAAGGTGCGCGCCAAGCAGGTGGCCCGCGAGTGCCAGGTGCCGCAAATTGAGAGCAGCGAGGCCGATTTGGTGGACTTTGAAACCGCCCGCACCGAGGCCCAGCGCATTGGCTACCCCGTGATGCTGAAGGCCGCCAGCGGCGGCGGCGGCCGCGGTATGCGCATCA
>JANXUO010000279.1 GCA_025356245.1 Hymenobacter sp. | reverse complement strand
CCAAGGTCAGCACGAGGGTAAACGAGGCGGAGGTAAGGAGCTTTTTCATGGGAAAAGGAGAGGGGTTTGGGGGTTGAAGAAGGTTGAATTTTAAGGGCATCGCAACGCGCCAAAACAGGCGCTGTTTGCAATGGTAAAATTGGGCCTTCACCCTGCACTCATACAATCCGCGTTATCCCGTATTTTTCTATTTTCTTTTCTCCGTGCCAGCACGGAGCAGGCTACCTGCGGCTACCCGCAAGGTTAACGCGGATGGGTGGTTTTTTCGCCGCCCGCGCTCCGAAAAATGCGTCAGGCCATCCCGCCTTCGTGCATCCGCACCCCCCCGCCATCATCCTCAGCTGCGCGTAGCATCGCGGCGGCCACCTCGGCGGCCGGCACCGGCCGGTACTTGGCCAGCGGCCCGCGCAGCAGCGGGCGCAGCAGGCCCAGCACCACCGCGCTCACCCGCTCGCCCAGGCGGGGCCGCGCCCGCGCCCCCAGCAGCAGCGAGGGCCGGAAAATGTGAATGGCCCGGAACGGCGTTTGCTGCACGGTGGCTTCCATCTCGCCCTTGGTCCGGCTGTAAAAGATGCGGCTCCCGGCGCTGGCCCCCAAGCTGCTCACCACCAAAAACTGACTGGCAAAATTGCCTGCCGTGAGCGCCGCCAACTTCACCACCGCCAGGTAATCGACGGCGTAAAATGCCTCCTGCGAACCTGCTTGCCCGATGGTGGTGCCCAGGCAGCAGTACACATCGTCGGCAATGAGCTGCAAACGCACGTCCTCCAGCGTGTCCAACTCCGTCACTACCTGCACCAGCTTGGGATGTTGCACCGGCACTGGGCGCCGCCCCACCACAAGCACCTTCGCGTAGCGTTCCGACGCTAGCAGCAATGGCAGCAGCTGCGAGCCAATGAGGCCGGTGGCCCCGGCGAGTAAGGCAGTTTTTTGCATGGCGGCGGCGGTGAGGCAGTGAACGAGCTCCCCTCCTGCCAAAGCAAGGAACGTGAGCGCCGACAAGGCGCGAGCGGGAGTTGTTTTACGTTGAACGACTCGCGTAAGGGTTTGTTAGGCTGAAGTTGTGTTCAGTGGCGTTGGCGCGAGTTGTTCAACGCCTTATCACCCCGGTTTCCGCGGTGCGGAAACATCCTCTACCTGGCAGGAGGCGAGCTCGTTCAACGCCTCACCGCAGCGTGGTTGCTTCCGGCTCCAAATTCACCAGCCCTTGCTTAAACAAGGCCCCCAGCACCTTCTTAAACACTTTTTTGCTCAGGCCCACGCGGCGGTACACGTCTTCGGCCAGGCTTTTGTCGCCGAGGGGCAGGCGGCCGTTGGGAGCCGCGCGCAGGGCATCAAGTACGGCGGTAGTGGCGGCGTCCACGGCGGCGTAGCCTTCGGGTTGCAGGCGCACGTCGAGCTTGCCGTCGGCGCGCACTTGGCGCAGGTAGCCGGGCAGCTCTTCGCCCAGGCGCAGGGGCCTGAACACTTCGTTGTGAAACAGCAAGCCCTGGTGAGCGCCGTTCACGATGACAGGATAGCCCAACTCGGTTTCGTCGGCTACTTGCAGGCGTACGGCGTCGCCGGGCACGCCTACAAAAGGTTCGTCGCTCAAAAACTGCTTCCACTTGGCCGAGGCCACCAGCCGGTCGCTCTCTTCGTCGAGGTACACGTACACAAATACCCGCTCGCCCAGCCGCAGGTCGTGGCGCTGGTTGGCGTAGGGCAGCAATAGCTCTTTTTCCAGGTTCCAATCGAGGTAGGCGCCGTTGGGGCCGTGGTCGCGCACCGTCAGGGCGGCGAAGCTGTCGGCGGTGGCAAACGGCTCCAGAGTGGTGGCAATCAGCCGGTCTTCCGAGTCGCGGTACACAAACACGCGCAATACGTCGCCCACGCGGGTGCCCACGGGCACGTACTTCTCGGGCAGCAGCAGGTCGCCGTCGTCGGAGGTCAGGTAGAGGCCGATGCTGGTTTCGCGGGCTACTTCGAGGTCGTTGTAATGGCCGAGGTGCATGGTGTAGGGGGTAAAGAGCGGGCAAAGGTCGGACGCAAACAACCGGTGCGGGCCAGGAAATTAAGAAAATGTGATTAATTCAATTTTTGGCCCAGTCAATTTTTGGGCACAATCGGCGCAGAAGTAAAAAATATTTTGAAATTATAAATTTTGTTTTGTATTATTGGGTACTGTAACGGCTGGGAATGGGCCCCGTTGTTGTACTCAAACGTCTCTACTATGTTTTCTCTGCAATTTCCAGCTTACTTACTGGGCGGTATAGGTTTGATGGCACTTACGTTTGTGCCGCTCACCAGCCATGCGCAAGTTTTAGTGCGCACCGGAAAATCCAGCCCGGTCACGGCTTCCCGAACTGGCGCAAAACCCGAAAAAATCCTGTCGGTGGCTACTCCGGTGGTGGCCACTGCTCCCGAGGAGGCCCCGGCGCAAAATAAGCTGCCCGCCGACAACGCCCGCGCTGTCATCACCCGCGCCGACAATACCCGCGCCAACATCACCCGCGATTCCATTTACGCCGACCCACCCGTGTCCCCCGTGTTTACGGGCGGAATGCCAGCCCTGGGCGCCTACATCGGTGCCAATATGCACTACCCCGAAGCCGCCAAACAAGGTGGCATAACCGGTCGCGTAGTGGTGCAGTTTGTGCTGGGCAAAGACGGTAAGGTGCAGGATGCCCACGTCATCAGCGGCCCCGGTTCGGGCCTCAACGAAGAAGCCTATCGCCTGGTGTGGCTCATGCCCCCCTGGGAACCCGGCCGCCTCGCCAACGGCGAGCCCGTGCGCGTGAACTGCACCCTGCCCATTATGTTCCGGGCAGCTGGTCAGTAGAACTGTAAAGTGGTAGGACTACAAATACTAAGCTAACAACTTTTTGTTACTGGTTGTGCTGGTCGTTGTCTCCACGCTTCTCACAAGTACCCGCCGGTGCCAGGAGCCCCCAGGCCAAAATCAGCAAAGTTGATGGAGCTGCGCGAGGTTTCGTAAGCTTTAAAGCCGTTGGGCGTGGCCAGCCCGCGCGGGTAATAGCCCAGCAGTAGCTGGAACGTACGCAACGCCGTGAATTCGTTGCGGAAGCGCAGGCCCACGCCAAAAGCCGTGTAGGGCGTGTTGCCGAAGGGCGTGCCGCCGCCCGGCCGCTCGGTGTACCAGGCGGCATCAGCAAACACGATGCCCGCCAGGCGGAAGCCCAGTAGCGAGAGGGGCGTAAACACCGTAGTTTCGTAGCTGAGGGCGTAGCGGCTGGTGGCCCGCACGGGCTGCACCGGCGAAAACCCCCGGATGCCCTGGTCGTTGCTGATGCCCTGCAGGGTTTCGCCCGGCCGGCGGTTGAAGCCCACGGTGGCCCGGCTGTTGAGGAAGTGCCGCAGCTGGTAGTTGCCCACCCGGTAGAGCCGGGTAAAATACGTGTTGTCGATGCTCAGCAAGCCCTGCTCCCACACGCTGGGATGGTTGGGCTGCTGGTAAGTGCCAAACGACACCCCGCCGTAGATGTAGCCCAGGCGGGGGCTAAACCCAGCCCCCGCCACGCGCAGGGCCGCGTAGCGGTGGGGCTGCACGGCGTTTTGGTCGTAGCCTGCCGTAAGGGCCAGCAGGGTGCCGGTGGGCACGTCCTCGGTGCGCCCGAAGCCGAAAAGGTAACGGTCTTTGTAGTAACGGCGTACCGAGTAGCCCACGGTGCCCAGCAGCAGGTTGGTATTGAGGTCGGTAGGGTAGGCTTGCTCGGTGAAGTGCGTGGCGTAGAGGCGGGCCGCCACGATAAGGCGGCCCGGGTTTTCGTAGCCCAAATCGTAGGAGCGCAGGCGCAGGGCGCGGCCCACCCAGGCATCGCCCACGTAGTAGCGTTGGGGCAACAGCAGGGGCGGGGCATCGGGCGTGGGGCCGGCCTGCAACAGCAGCCGGTTGGTGTAGTCAAAGCCAACCGCTCCGGCGTAGCGGGTGGTGGGCGAGTAGAAGTCGCGCCGCAGCGAAGCGCCGGCCGAGCT
>JANXUO010000174.1 GCA_025356245.1 Hymenobacter sp. | reverse complement strand
TGCAGGGCCTGCTGCTCGGCACGGGCCGTGAGCAGCTGGTTGTTGGCCTGTTCGTATTCCTGCTGGCTGATGTATTCTTTGGCCAGCAGGGTGCGCTGCCGGCGTTCCTGGTCCTGGTAGAGCCGGATGTTGAGCTGCTGCTTTTGCAGGGCGGCCTGGTTTTCGGCGGCGTTGAGGGTAAAGAGCAGCTGGCCCCGGCGCACGCGCTGCCCTTCTTTAAACGAGAGGCTGGTAATGCGCCCGGCCAGCTCCGAGCGGATGGTGGTGGCCTCTTCGGCCAGCACCGAGCCCGTGCTGGCTACCTCGTCGGTGAGGCGCTCGGCCCGCACCACGAACACGCCCACGGGGGTGCGCCCGCCGCCCTTGCCCGCGCCGCTTTTGTTCGCACCGCCTTTGCCAGTCGCGGCTTTGCCCGCGCCGCCGTCCTTGCCCGCCGTCGGGCTGGGGAAATACTTGATTTTGACAAACGCCAGCCCGCCGATGAGCAGCGCCGCCAGCAGCCAGCCCCACCAGGCGCGGCGCGGCGGTGGTTCGGGCGTTGGGGTGAGTGCGGGGGGCGCCTGGGGCGGAGGCGTACTAGTAGTGTCCCACACGGGCGTGGGAACTGTGGTTTCAGTAGAAAGCATAAATACCGGAAACGCGCCGAATCGGGTAGGGGTTTGGGCGCGGGGAGGGGAAGGAGGACTACAAAGGCACAGCATGGGCCAAAAAGTTGCGTGCCGACGCGGGCTGCCCCGTGCGTAGCTTCGCGGCATGGCCGAAGCCCGCAACTTTTTTCAGGACGTGCACGACGTGGCCCGCCTCATTCCGCCGGGCCGCGTCACGAGCTACGGTGCCATTGCCCACTACCTCGGGGCCCGGCACGGCGCCCGCACCGTGGGCTACGCCATGCTGGCCGCCCACAACGACCCCACCATCCCCGCCCACCGCGTGGTGAACCGCCTGGGCCACCTCACCGGCCGGCTGCATTTTGCCACGCCCACCGCCATGCAGGAAGCTCTGGAAGCCGAAGGCGTGCGGGTGGAGGAAGACAAAGTGGTTGGCTTTGCCAAGCTGTTTTGGGAGCCAACGGCGGAGCTGGGGTAGGGGAGACTGGCCGCTGGAATACCGGCTGCTGGCCCGCTGGCGCACGTTTTTAACGCGCTGCCGCAGCTCCAAACCATAAACTGTCGGAAACAATCAATTACAAACCACCTCCGCGCCCTGCTGTATCTTTGTAGCCCCCGCGTCATGCGGCGGGTCATTTTCATTCCTATGAAACACTTTTTCGCTGCCTGGGCGCTGGTGCTGGTTACCCTGCCGGCCTTAGCCCAGAACTTCTCCATCGGCGGTAAAATAACCGATAAAACCTCGGGCGAAACCCTGCCCGGCGCTACCGTGCAAGTAGTGGGCAACGGCCAGAACACCGGCGATGGGGCCGACGCCGAGGGCCGCTACCGCATCGGCAACCTCAAGGCGGGCACCTACACCGTGACGGCTAGCTTCGTGGGCTACAAGCCCCTGACGCAAACCGTCAAAATCAGCACCGCCAGCGTCACGGCCCCCTTCGGCCTGGCCTCCGACAACGCCTCGCTCGACGAGGTGGAAGTGGTGGCCACCCTGGCCCAGGAGCGCGCCACACCGGTGGCCTTTTCGGCCGTGAACGAGGTGAAGCTGCGCGAAACGCTGAGCAACCGCGACCTGCCCATGATTCTTAACGAAACGCCCGGCGTGTACGCCACCCAGGGCGGCGGCGGCACCGGCGACTCGCGCATCACCGTGCGCGGCTTCGACCAGCGCAACGTGGCCGTGCTCATCAACGGCGTGCCGGTGAACGACATGGAGAACGGCCAGGTGTTCTGGAGCAACTGGGACCTGGGCGACGTCACCAAAAGCCTGCAGGTGCAGCGGGGGCTGTCGGCCTCCAAAATCTCGGTGCCGGCCATTGGTGGTTCCATCAACGTGCTTACCAAGGGCTTCGACGACAAGCGCAGCGTGCTGGCCCGCGTCGAAACTGGCTCGAACAACTACTTCAAGTCGTCGCTCATGCTGAGCACGGGCACGCTGAAGGGCGATTGGGCCGTGACGGTGTACGGCTCGCGCCGCCGGCAGGACGGCTGGGTTGACAAGACCTACGACGACGCCTGGACGTACTTCGGCAACATCAGCAAGCGGCTGGGCAAGCACCGCCTTTCGCTTACCGGGCTGGGCTCGCCGCAAAGCCACGGGCAGCGCTCGTTTCCGATTCAGGTGGGACTGATTTCGGACGAGAAGGCCCGCGAAATCGGGGCCCGCACCATTGCCGGCGGCAACCGCGGCTTCCAGTACAACCCGTACTGGGGTACGTTCGACCGCTACACGCTCGACGCCAACGGCAACAAAACCAGCCACGATGTGCAGGACCTCAACGAGCGCACTAACTTCTACCACAAGCCCCAGCTCAATCTCAACGACTACTGGCAGGTCAATAGCAAGCTCTTTATTTCGACGGTATTGTACGCTTCCTACGGTCGGGGCGGGGGTTCCAGCGGGCTCACCGCTGGGATACAGCCCACCACCACGCTGGCTACGAACAGCGCCACGGGCCAAACCGATTTCCAGAAATTTTACGACGATAACACCGGCCTGCCGAAGGCAGACGCTCCCACTCTCAATACCAACCCCACGGGCAAGGCCAAGACCATTCTCATCAACGCCGTCAACAGCCACCGTTGGTACGGTTTCGTGCTGGGCGGCGACTACCTGCTGTCGGAAAAGCTGACGCTCTCGGCCGGGCTCGACGGGCGCGACTACACCGGCCTGCACTACCGCGAAGTGCGCGACCTGCTCGGCGCCAAATTTTACGTGGACGAAAGCGGGGGCCGCGACCGCAACCAGCTAGCCGGCACGCCGCGCTACGTGGGCGACAAGCTGGGCTACAACTACGACGGCCGCACCCGCTGGCTCGGCGGCTATTCGCAGCTTGAGTACAAGTCGTCGCTACTCTCGGCGGTGCTCAGCGGTACGCTCTCGCAGGTGGCCTACAAGCGGATTGACTATTACCAACCGGCGCAGGCCGACGGCAGCCCGGTCGAAACGGACTGGACGCGTTTTACCGGCTACAGTGTGAAGGCCGGCGCCAACTACAACCTTACCGAGCACGACAACGTGTTTTTCAACGCCGGTTACAACAGCAAGGTGCCGTTTTTCAACCTGCTCTACAACAACGCCGGCCGCAAGTTCGACAACGTGAAGCCCGAGGGCATTACGAGCGCCGAATTTGGCTACGGCATCAGCTACCCCAGCCTGAAAGTGACCCTGAACGCCTACTACACGCTGTGGGCCAACAAAACCACGACTTCGGTAACCACGGCCAGCTCCAGTGCCAGCGGCCAGGTAGAGTACAACACCGTACGCAACGTGAACGCCCGCCACCTGGGCGTCGAGATGAGCATTGCCCAGGAAGTGAGCCGCCGCGTGCAGCTCAACGCCGCCATCTCGCTCGGCGACTGGCGCTGGACGGGCCAGGGCCTGCTCAACCGCACCAACGAGGCCGGCGCCCCCATCAACGCCGACCAGCTCGACCAACTCGTGTACCTCGACGGGGTGCATGTGGGCGACGCCGCCCAGAACCAGTTTCAGCTGGGCCTGCGCTACGAGCCCTTCCGCAGGGCGTACATCCGCTCCTCGTTTCTGCTTTTCACCAAGTACTATTCTGATTTCAACCCCGAAACTATCCTCAACCCCGACACCCGCACCGACTCGTACCGCCTGCCCACCTCGCGCAACCTCGACCTGCACCTGGGTTACGATTTCAAGCCCGCCTTCAAAGACCGGGTGCGCCTGGGCCTGAAAGGCTCCGTGCTCAACGTCCTCAACGAGTTCTACTTCTCCGACGTCTCCAACCGCAGCAACGCCAACGCTATCAGCCTCGATGCCTTGCAGGCCTTCTTCAACCGGGGCCGCACGTTTACGGTGGGCCTGAGCGCCACTTTGTAAGAGTTAAGTTTTGAATATTGAGGGTTGAAAAGAGATTTTCAGCATTCAACTCTCAATATTCAACACTCACTTAGCGCCCGCCGCCGCTGCCAGGATGGCGTTGCGGACTTCCTCGGGCGAGGTGTTTTTGACGAGGTAGGCGCAGGCGCCGTCGGCGAGCACGGTTTCCACCAGCGAAGGGTCGTCGTGCATGCTGATGATGACGACGCGCACGGCCGGGTACTGGCCGCGCAGCAGGCGGGTGGTTTGCAGGCCGTCGAGGACGGGCATCTGCATGTCCATCAGCACCACGTCGGCCACCATGCCCTGGTCGAGTAGCTCCAGCAGCTCCTGCCCGTTGCCGGCTTCGCCCACGATGCTGATGCCGGGGTAAGTATCGAGCAGCGCCCGCAGGCCCTTGCGAAACAAAATATGGTCGTCGACGATGGCCAGGCGCACGGGGGCAGCAGTGGCCGTTGGGGGAGGAGCAGGGGCAGAGGCGAAGGACATGGGCGTAGCGAAAGGATGGTAGCGAAAACTGCCGGGACGAAGCCCCGGTCAGGCAATAGGGGCGGTTTTGGCGGGTTAGGCGGCGCGGTAAGTTACGGGCAGTTCGGCTACCACGCGGGTGCCCGCCGTGGGGGCCGACTCGTAGTGCAGCCGCCCGCCCAGCACGGCCACGCGGCTACGCAGGTTGATGAGGCCCATGCCCACGGGCTGTCCGTGGGGGCCGGGGGCAGGCTGCTCCTCCAAGGCAGCCAGGTCGAAGCCGGTGCCGTCGTCGGTGTACGTAAAGCGCAGGCGGGCGGGGGTGGCATTCAGCTCCAGCCGGATGTGGCGGGCGTGGGCGTGGCGCAGGCCGTTGGTGAGCAGCTCCTGGGCAATGCGGTACACCATCAACTCGTGGGTCGGAATAAGACGCCCCGGCAGCGGCGGCGACTCGACGCTGACCGTGGTGCCGCTGTCGGGGGGCACGGCCAGCGCCAGCGATTGCAGGGCCTGCAGCAGCCCCATTTGCTGCAGGGCGGCGGGCTGCAGGTTGCGCGAAATGCGCCGCACCTCGGTAATGGCTTGGTCGAGCAGGGTGCTTACGTTGGGCAGCGGGGGTACGCCGGGGGCGTAGAGGTGCAGCTTGGCCAGGGCCAAAATGGTGCCTACGCCGTCGTGCAGCTCGCTGGCAATGCGCTGGCGCTCGTCTTCCTGGGCCACGAGGGCGGCGGCCAGGGCTTCCTGCTGGGCAATTTTGTGGGCCTCGCTCAGGGCCTGCTGGGCGCGGTAGTGCTGCCGCTGCCCGCGCACCAGCAGCACCACCACGCCCAACACCAGCAGCACCAGTATCAGGGTGGCCGTGAGCAGGGGCAGCAGCAGCGGCGAGAGCAGCAGGAGTAGTACCGGCGTTCCCATCACGGCAGGCGCGGCGTGGCCGGGTGCTCGCGCAAGCCGGGGGCTTGGGCGTACACTTGCCACAGGGTATAACTCTGGTAGAGACCGGCCAGTGCCATCAGCGTGTTAGGGATGTTTTTCCACCCGGCATGTAATAAGGCATCGTAGGCACCGAACACCGCCACGGTAGCCGCCGCGTACCCCAGCTGCCCCACGCAGAGCCAGAAATAAGGGTTGGCGCCGAGGCGGCCGGTGGGCAGGCGGCTGGCCTGTTCCATGTAGGCCAGGGCAATCACCGTCAGTACCACGCACTGCACCAAGCGGGCGACGACGATGGCATCGACCACAGGCAGCCACACCACGGCGGCCCCCACGGCGGCCAGCCCCATTAGCAGCAGGGTGTCGCTCAGGCCCTGCGCCCAGCGGTCGGGCAGCACTTGCCGCAGCACCAGGCCAAAGAGCAGCGTTTTGCTTGCATTGAAGGCGATGAGGGGGTATGCATTGGGCAAATGGTGAGCAGTCAGCGTTCGCGCAATTAGCACCGACACCACCGACAGCGGAAAGTACCAGCCCAGCAGGCGCAACGGCCGGGGCAACCCCACCCGGTTGCGCCAGGCTTTGGCCAGGGGCACAAAAATGCTCAGATGCATGGCCCACATCAGGGCCTCGGCAAGCACATTGGTCGAAATTCCCATGTGGAAGGCGCGGTGGGCGCGGCAGCCCCGGCAGCGGTGGGCTAGTTGTTGAGAACGTTGTTGGTGCTGCTGTAGGGGGGGGAGGACGGTGCGTCGTCGGCCACGATGTTCGTGCCTTCAAATAGGTCGTTCATGGCGGCATCGGCGGCTACGGCCAGCAGTTGGCGGGCACCGGCGGCGTTAAGGCCGTAGTAGAAGCGGATGCCCAGGCTGTCGGTTTCGTCGAGCAGCTTTTGGAGAATGTCGCGGCCAAAGAAGTGGCCGAAGGTGGTGCCGGGGTTGGCCTCGCGGTAGCGGCGCGTCCAGTCGCCGGCAAGGTTGGGGTCGATGGCGGAGCCTTCCTGTCCGTTAAACGTCATAGGGGGTGCAAAAAAAAGGTGCGGGTTGAATGCCGAAAGATAGGGGCTATAATGTCAAATTCAATTCCATGTTAGAAAAAGCCTGCAAACGACGTCATCGGCCTGTTTTGGCCCGACACCAGGCCAGTTCTTAAAAACCGAAAAAACAACCGCAAGGGCACGCTACCGCAGCCAGCTGGGGCCGCTGGGGCGGCCGGGGCCACCGGGTAGCTCCTCGTCGTCGGCTTCGTCTTCCGGGTCGGCGTCGCCGTCGGCTGCGTCTTCCTCCGCGTCGGCTTCCGGTTCCTGTTCGTCCTCGTCGAGGCTGTCGAACACGCGGTCGAGGGAGGTTTCGGCGTGGCGCAGCTTGTGGCGGCAGAGGCGGATGAGCTCGGCCGAGCGCTCGACGCGCAGCGTGAGGTCGTCCACGTCCACGGCATCGGTTTCGAGGGCGCGCAGGATGGTTTCGAGTTCTTCGAGGGCTTCGCGGTAGGTCATCTTTTATTGAATGTTGAGAGTTGAAT
>JANXUO010000265.1 GCA_025356245.1 Hymenobacter sp. | reverse complement strand
GCTGCCGGGCGCGGCCCCGTGCGCCCGGCAGCGGGGGCGGGCCGGCCGGAAATGCGAAATTTTGTTTCATCTTTGCGCGCAGTACTTCACCCCTAACCCCTTTTTAGTCATGGAAAAGCCCCAAGTTGCCAACTGGAACCGCCAGCTAAAAATCAAGCGCGTGTACGACGACTACGCCGGCCCGGCCCTGCCGGCGCTGGTGCTGCGGGTGCTGGGGCAGCACACCGCCCTGCTGCAAACGGCCACCGCCCTGATGGGCGGGCCGGAAGGCCGCTCGGAAGGCGCGACGCTCAAAAAAACGGCCGAGGAGAAGCGGGCCGTTGCCGCCGCCCTGCCGGTGGCCAACGCCCTCTACCTGTTGTACCTGGAAGACGAAACCGACCCCGCCGCCAGCGAAAAGGCCCACGCCCTGCGCCGCAACAAAACCGACTACGTGGCCCTGCCCGCCGCCGTGGCCTTGGCCGAAACCCGCCGCGTGGCCCAGCAGGCCCTGGCCCTGAAAGCCAAGCTGGCCAGCGACGCGGGCATCGCCAAACCCGAGCTCGACGAGCTGGCGGCGGCCAACGCGGCGTTCGGGCAGCTGCTAGCGGCCCCCAAGCTGGCCATCGAGGCGGGCAAAACCAACCGCACTGCCCTGGGCACGGCCCTCAAAGCAGCCGACAAGTTTGTGGAAGCCAAGCTGCGCCCGGCCACCAAAACCCTCAGCCCGGCCTTCAAGGGCCTGCGCGAGGCCCTGCTGCAAGCCATGCGGATTGACGACGCCCCCGGTGCCCGGCAGCCCGCCGCGCCGGGTGCCGCGCCCGCGCCGGGCAGCACGCCCGCATAGCCTGCCGCTGCGGCAGCGGCGGAAAAAAAAGGGGAAGCCCCGGCTGCGAGGTGCGGCCGGGGCTTCTTTGGTGATTATGGTTCGTGATGGCGTTGCGCTTAGTTTCTGGGTACCGTACTTTTGCTAAGTCTGGTTGCTGCTCTTGATAAAGCGCCTGTTGAAAAATATGATACCTATGCCTTCTCCTGAACTATCAGTTAAACCTGTCAGAAAGAAAAAAATAGCACCACCCTCAATTGAATTTGAAACCCCATTGATACCACTTGTAGCAGAGCCGGGACAGGACACTTGGGGAGGACATACCCAGAATAGGTTAGAATACCACATCAGACGCGGCGATTCAGTGCAAGTGATGAAAACGCTGCCAGCGAATTCCTTTGATTGTGTAGTTACCTCGCCCCCCTATTACTGGCAGCGCGATTACGACGTAGAAGGGCAATTGGGCCAAGAAAAAACCATCAATGAATTTGTATCAGGCATTGCTAACGTAATGGATGAAGTCAAAAGGGTGTTAGCTACCGATGGGGTACTTTTTCTCAACCTAGGCGACACCTATTATTCTGGTAAAGGAGAGCCAAAAGGGCCTGACCGTAAGAACAAAGCTCGCCGCATGGGCTTGCGAGCAGTGGATGCGAGTGGGTTAGGTGTGCCTCGTAAAACGGCTATTGGTATTCCTTGGCGGGTGGCAATTGAGATGATTACTCGTGGCTGGACATTACGGTCCCCTATTATTTGGCAGCGCAAAAGCAACGTACCCGAGCCTTCGGCTAAAGACCGGCCTTGGCGCTCCTACGAAATGCTATTTATGTTTAGCAAATCGCCCCGTTACTTTTTTGACCGTACCGGACTCACGGAAGCACGCGAAGAAGATATTTGGCAGATTTCGGACCGGGCTAAAAGCAGTGAAGGGTTACACTCCGCAGCCTTTCCAGAGCAACTTGTACAACGCTGCCTCCAGGTCGGCTGCCGACCCGGTGGCCGGGTTCTTGACCCCTTTGCTGGTACAGGTACTACGTTGCGGGTGGCTTTGACGTCAGGGCGTTCAGCTACTGGAATTGACTTGAGCCCAAAGTTTTGTGAGTACATGGCTAAAAGCTTGGCCGAACTTTCTAGTCGCATCTAACTTTCAACTCCATGTTTATCAGCCGCGCCCAACTTGCCCGTTCGTTGCGGGCACTTGATACTGTCCATCCCTTCTTTGGTATTGTTTTTCTGGCTTTGAAGGAAGTAGGGTTGTCAGTAGGTGACCGGGTTATGGAAATTAATTTTACTAATACTGTTGAAGCCATTCTCAAACGGTATTACTATCCATTGCCTGGGCACAGCGGTTTCTACTCTCCGTTTAAAACATCAAACAAGGCTAACCGCTGGCAAGGCGAACGGTATGCTAGCACCACTTTGCAGCGGATTACGGTCGATACCTTCGGTGAGGCTTTCATCCACCCTAAAGGCAGCCAGCAATGGAGTTGGCAGTCTGATTATGTTCACGCATTAGCTGCCCATTTACCGAAGGGGCAAGTGCCCGTATTCGACTTGGCAGTTTGGCTTTATCGGCAAGAGGAGTTACCTAGCAATGATGCGGGAATGCTGATAGAAAAATTCCTTGGCCGGTTTGACATTACTCCGCAGGAAAGTATTAACTTGTTTGATACCGAGGTTCCACGGTTAGCTAAGGATTGGTACCAACCAAAGCCATTAGTCAACGCTGACATATTAGCAATTATCGGTTATCCATCTGGGGCTGATGCTGCGCCCAATGGTGTAATCCAAAGCATTGAGCTTTCTGGTGTGGGGCCTAGCCAATATATGCGCTATGAACCAGCTGAACGCCTTAACCTTATTACAGGAGACAATAGTTTAGGGAAGACATTTCTATTTGATTGTATGTGGTGGGCAATCACTCGGCAGTGGC
This sequence comes from Hymenobacter sp., assembly GCA_025356245.1. Taxonomy (GTDB): domain Bacteria; phylum Bacteroidota; class Bacteroidia; order Cytophagales; family Hymenobacteraceae; genus Hymenobacter. The sequence goes on along the minus strand of JANXUO010000265.1, from coordinate 4,807 downwards.
CAAAGCCGAAGCGTCCAGCCATTCCAGACCCTGATGCCCTGCTTCAAGTACAAACTCCCAGCATTTCTTATACGCTGCAAGCAGTTAATGGGGAAGATAGACGGAGCCAAAAAGTTGTATCACCTTATGATTGGAGTCGGCAGCGCTGGAATGGGCCCACAAAACCGGGCAATGTTGAGGCCGGTTTAGCCATTTATGCTCGTTTTGATGGGTCGTTTGTGGTGTGGGATGCTACCATGCAGGATTTGGGAGAGGCATTCATTTCCACTCAACATCGGGGAGCTTCTCTTCTGCTGAGTTCGGAAGAGGTGTGGGAGGGCTTACAGACACCCAATAACGGCTGGGCTTGCAGAGGCCTGCTAAATGATTGGACCACTTGGCAACGGAGTGGTAACGATTACGCCCAAGAGTGGGCTTCTTTGGAATTATGTCTGGCTGAGCTTACAAAGGGTTCTGACCAACCTTTTAAAGCTGGAAAGCCCAGACAAGTAAATGTTGGAGACACAACAGACATTCCAGTTTTGGTCATGTCCTACGGTAATGTGCCCGTTATTCATGCCTCCGCAGGCATCCGGCGCATTTTGGCACTGGCTTACATGCTTGTCTGGGCTTGGTTCCGCCATCGTAGAAATTCTAAGATAATTGGGCAAGACCCTCAGCATCGGCTCGTGCTATTTATTGATGAAGCCGAGGCGCATTTACACCCACGCTGGCAGCGGGCTATTGTACCAGCTATAATGGCAGCCGTTGATTCATTGGCGCAGGGCATGGCCCCCCAGATTCATTTGGCTACTCATTCGCCATTGGTCATGGCATCAGCCGAAGTTGTATTTGATGAAGAGCTAGACGATTCACACCATCTACATTTGACAGCAGATGGAAAAGTAGAACTGCGAGAGCTTGGTTTTTTTAAACGAGGCACAGCTGACCGTTGGTTGGTTGATGAATTTGAACTAAAAGAGCCACGTTCTAAGCCTGCTGAAGATGCAATCCAAAGAGCTTTGGCCATCCAACGTCGGCAACCGGGTGAAATAAGTAAGGGAGAAATTGCTAGCATAAATCAACAGTTGCTGGCTACCATTGCTGATTTAGATGAGTTCTGGCCTCGCTGGCGTTATTTTGCCCATAAAAACGGAGTTGAAACGGTTGACTACAATGATTCAGGTAATAGAAAAGGACGAGCCTAGTTATTTTGACAAACTTGTTCGAAAGCGAGGCGCAAAATATCTTTCCCGTCGAAGTAATCAATCCATTGCTCCCACCGATAAGGAGTATAAAAATCATGCTTATTGGACTAAACGTTGGTCTAATACACTTGAGGACCTTGGCGAAGCTTACGACAATATTTGCGCGTATTGTTGTGAAAAAATCCATCCACTTACCGGCAATAAACAAGTTGACCATTTTAAACCTAAATCGCAGGTTCCGTATCATCTACTAGCATACGAATGGAGCAACTACCGCTTTGCAGCTGGCCAGCTAAACAATTGGAAGGATGACAACGAGGTACTTGACCCATTCCAGATACAGGACGGATGGTTTGTTATGTTGTTTCCCAGTCTCCAAGTGGAACCTGCCGATGCTGATGTTTTGCCTCCTCATGTGACACAAGAACAAATTCAAAACACCATTAACGTTTTACATTTTAATATCAGCCCTATATTTTATAAGGTCCGGAGGGACCACCTAATTGTCTACTGTCTGAGTAATGATTTCGCTTATTTACTAAAAAATTCCCCGTTTGTCGCTAAAGAATTGATTCGGCAGGGTTTGGTTAATGATGTAAAACTTGATTGGTTTTTGTGAAAAAGCTTCCTTTTAAGGTTGTGTAAAAAGAGGCTGCCAGCCACGTTTTATTCTTTCCGCCATTGTTGCCGTTGCAAATTCTCCCTATCCGGCCACCACGCCCGCTGCTTAGGCAGCCGCAGCGGCAGGCCGTGGAAGCGGCGGATACCATAGTCGGGGCTGCTAAACTCGCGGAACTCATCGGCCACCTGGACGCGGTAGTCGGCATCAATCCAGAAGAGGTGGCGGTCGAAGGCGCGGTGCAGGTTGGGGCACAGGGCCAGGCCGTTGGCCAGGGTGTCGTCGTGGCTCACGGCCCAGGGCACGATGTGGCAGGCATCGAGCAGTGGCACCGGGCTGCTGCGGGTGCTGATGAGCTGCAAGCCCGACACGGCGCAGGTGTTGGCATAGGCATCGAGCACGACGCGCTTGAAGAGGCCGCTGCGCACGGCCAGCTCCAGCTCGTCGGCTTGCAGGGCATGGGTGCGGTAGTCGGCGGCGGGCTCTTCCAATAGTTGGCGGCGGATGCCATTCACGGTTTCGGCCCCCGCCTGGGGGCGGTAGCGGCCCTGGGTTTGGGGGAAGTAGCGCGTGAGCAGGGCCTGGGCCAGGGCGGCGCGGGGACCGGGCTGGCTCACCAGCGCCCATAGGTCGGGGGTGAGGGAGGCGTGGGAGATGACCTCGCGCAAGTGGCGGAAGCTGCTGACGGAACCTGAGCGGGTCAGCAGCAGCTCCAACCCCGGCCAGGTATGCAGGTGCCAGAAGCCTTCGCTGTGCAGGTGATAAAAGGGCAAGGCGAAGTTGCCGGCCGTAAACAGGCGCGAGGCGCCGAGGTCGGCGCAGTTGGCCTTGAAGGCGGCCAGCAACTCGGGCGTTATCTCAATGCGGTTGTGCTGGATGCTGCCCTCGGCCACACCTTCGAGCACGGCCAGCAGCAAGGCGGGCTTGTAGGGCGCTTCGCCGTGAAGGCGGCTGCGGGCCACGCGCAAGTGCTGGAAGCGGTGGAGGTAGGTGGGAAGCATGGGGCGCGGGCAGTGCGGCAAGATAGCGCCGGGGGCGCCTTGTTGGCGCCGAAGTAACCGTACAGGCCGAGCCAGTGAAAAAGGCAATACCTTCCAGGCCCATCAGCAAAGCGCAAGAATTGTAGGCGCTGAAAAGAAAATCAGACGGCCGAAGGAGCGGTGCAGGGTTGATATCTCCAACTGATGACACCTGTTTCCCCCCACAAAAAAAGCGCCCGCCAGCTATGCTGACGGGCGCTTTTGTTACCCCCGAGCAGGGGCGGTGAGGAAACCTATTCCTTCACCAGGCGCTGGTGGTACACCTTTTGGCCATCGGCCACGGTGAGGGTGTAGAGGCCTTTGGCCACGTGGCGCAGGTCGAGCTGGCCGTTGGCGAAGCTGGCTTCGATGCGGGCGCCGCGCACGTCGGTCAGCACCACGCTGGTGATGGCGGTGTGGTCGCTCAGGGCCAGGTTCAGCACGTCGGTGGCGGGGTTGGGGTACAGGGCCAGGGTGCGCAGGGCGGGGCTGGCGGTGACGGGCGCATCGCCGGTGAGGGCAACGCGGATGGTGCCGCCGCTCACCGTGATGGTGTAGTCTTCGGTTTCGCCGTAGCTGTAGGTGCCGCAGCTGTTGGTGGCGCTGTTGTCGCTCATCACCACCCGCAGGCGGGTGGCGCCGTTGCGGGCCGTGGTGGGCACCGTGAAGGCGGCGCTGCGCACGGTAGTCACGGCGGCGGTGTTGGTCGAGGACACCAGGTTTTCGCCGGCGTCGATGAAGTCACCGTCCTGGTTCCAGTCGGCGTAGATGCGGAAGTACTCGGCGTAGGCCGTGCCCACAAAGCCGGTCTGGTAGCTGATGGTTTGGCTGGAGCCGGCGGCTACGCCGGTGCTGGTGGCGGTGCCGTTGTAGTAGCCCCCATCGGCACCCGAGGTGCGGTTGATGCTGCCGAGCTGCACGAGGCGCACGTACTCGTAGGCTTGCGAAGTGCCCTTGCTGGTACAATACGTAACGCCGCCGGTGGGCGGCGGGGTGCCGGCAGCCGCGCCCACGCCCACGGCGTACCAAGCGTTGGTAACGGCCGTGACCTGGGCCGAGCCCGCGCCGAACAAGTCGGTAGCGGCCTGGATGGAGTAGGTACGGGCCTGGGCGTAGGTTGAGCTGGCCACCATGTACACGCTTTCCATGCGGTAGGTGATTTTAGCCGCGGCGTCGAGGCCGAGGCCCGCCACGGTGAAGGTGTTACCCAGCTCGTTGGAGCCGGTTTTGCCCACGCTGATGAGGTAGTACCAGTAGTTGAGCACGCCCGAGTTGGTGTGCACCCCGCCCTGGTCGTTGGCGTCGGAAGGCGCCGTGGTGGTGGGGGCCCAGTACTGGCCTTTGTAGAGGGCCGGCTGGCCCAACGAGCGAGGGTCGCTCATCGAGCGCAGGGCGGCCTGCTGCTTGTCGATTTCTTCGCCGATGAGCCAGGTCGATTTGGCCTTCACGCCACCCGAGACAACGCCCAGGTTGGCCACCGAGTACGCCTCGATGCTGGCCCCCCAAATGTCGGACAAGCCTTCGTTCATGGCGCCCGACTCGTTGGCGTAGGTCAGGTTGGCGGTGCGCTCGCACACGGCGTGGCCAATTTCGTGGCCGCACACGTCGAGGGCCGTCAGCGGGCGGAAGCGCGAGGCGCCGTCGCCGTAGGTCATCACCGAGCCGTTCCAGTAGGCATTCTCGAAGCCCACGCCGTCGCCGGGGGTGTCGTCGAAGTGGACGTAGCTTTTGATTTTGGCCCCGGCGTTGTCGTAGCTGTTGCGGCCGTGCACGTTTTTCCAGTAGTCGTAGGTGCACTGGGCGCCCACGTGGGCGTCGCCGGCCACGTTGTCGAAGTTGGCGTTGTTGTACTCGGCGGCCGTCCAGTTGTTGTCGGCGTCCACGAAATCAACGGCCGAGGTGTAGCTGCTGCCTTTGCGGGCGTTGTAGGTTTCGATGCCCAGGCCGCGGGTGGTGCCTTCGCGCAGGAAGTAGCCGCCGGT
>JANXUO010000258.1 GCA_025356245.1 Hymenobacter sp. | reverse complement strand
CTTGATTGGGCTCACGGTGGCCACGGCCGCACTGGGCACGTTGCGGCCCTTTCTCATTCAGCGCATGGTCGATGTCAGCATCGAGCGGGGCGATGCGGGCGGGCTCAACCGGATGTTTGTTTGGCTGTTTGGCTTGCTGGTAGCGCACGCGGGCGTCAGCTATTTGCAGACGTACTACGGCGGCTGGTTGGGCCAGTACATCGTGCGCGACATCCGCACCGACCTCTACCGTCACCTGCTCAACCTGAAGCTCAGCTTTTTCGACCGCACGCCCATCGGCGTGCTCGTCACGCGCAGCATTTCGGACGTCGAAACGCTGTCCGACGTGTTCAGCGAAGGGCTGGCGGCGATGGCCGGCGACATCCTGCAAATCGTGTTCATTGTGGGCTTTATGTTTTACATCGACTGGCGGCTGACGCTCATCAGCCTCGCCGTCATCCCGCCGCTGCTCTTCTCGACTTACGTGTTCAAGGAGAAGGTGAAAACCTCGTTTCAGGACGTGCGCAACGCCGTGGCCAAGCTCAATTCTTTCGTGCAGGAGCACCTCACGGGCATGAACGTGGTGCAGATTTTCAACAACGAGGAACGCGAGTTTCGCAAGTTTGAAAGCATCAACCGCGAGCACACCGACGCCAACATCCGCTCGGTGCTGTACTACAGCATCTACTTTCCGGTGGCCGAGGTGCTGGCCGCCATCGGCGTGGGCCTGCTGGTGTGGTACGCCGCTCAGGGCCAGATTGAGGGCTCGATTTCAAAGGGGGCACTCATTGCCTTCATCATGTACAACGCCTTGTTCTTTCGGCCCATCCGGCAAATCGCCGACCGCTTCAACACCTTGCAGCTGGGCCTGGTGAGTACCGAGCGCTTGCTCAAGCTGCTCGACAACAAAGACCTGGTGGCCACTACCGGCACCCGCGCCCCAGCCGAGCTGCGCGGCGAAGTCGAGTTCAAGCACGTCTGGTTCAGCTACAAGCCCGAAGTAGCCGAAACCGCCGAGCCGGAATGGGTGCTGAAGGACATTTCCTTCAAAGTGGAACCCGGCCAAACCATTGCTTTCGTGGGGGCTACCGGCGCGGGCAAAACCAGCATCATCAACCTGTTAAGTCGGTTTTACGACATTCAAAAAGGCAGCATTTGCGTCGATGGCCACGACCTGCGCGAGTACGACCTGAGCCTGCTGCGCCGCCAGATTGGGGTGGTGCTGCAAGACGTATTCCTCTTCGCGGGCTCCATCCGCGACAACGTAACGCTGGGCAACCCCGCCATTACCGACGCCCAAATCTGGGAAGCGGCCGACCTTGTGGGGGCCCGCCGCTTCATGGAGCGCCTGCCCGGTGCCCTCGACTACGCCGTGATGGAGCGCGGCGCGACGCTCTCCGTCGGTCAGCGCCAGCTCATCAGCTTCGTACGGGCCATGGTATACCAGCCCCGCGTCATCATCCTCGACGAGGCCACGTCGTCCGTCGATTCCGAGACCGAGGAGCTGATTCAGCAAGCCATCGAAAAGCTCATGCACGGCCGCACTTCCCTCGTCATTGCCCACCGCCTGAGCACCATCCAGAAAGCCGACAAAATCATCGTCATGGACAAGGGCGAAATCAAGGAAACCGGTACCCACGAGGAGCTGCTCAAGCTCGAAAACGGATATTACGCCCAGCTCTACCAAATGCAATACGCGGTTAGTTAGCAGGGCAGCTTTGGCTGCGCCAAAGCATCCCCTCCCTGGCGGGCGGGGAGTTTCGTTCAACGCCTCACCACTGCCCATGCGCTTCTTCGCCCCGTTCGTCATCATCGTTACCCTTTTGGCCTTGGCTGTGTACGCATGGCTAGGTGGCCTGAAAACCCCCGTTGTCACCCTTGAAACGCCCGCCGCGCCCGTGCTGTTGGCCGGTCATTCCTACCGCGGTCCCGCCGACGCGCCGGCTTTCGCCGACCTGTTCCGGCAGGCCCAGCAGGCCCGCGACGGCGGCACCGTACCCGGCGACCTGGCCAACCTCTACCGCAACAACCCCGAAAAAGCCCGCGACACGGTGCAAGCCTTCGTCGGCATTGCCGTGGCCGATACGACCCGCCCGCTGCCCACTGGCTGGCACTACCGGGCCGTAGCGGCCGGGGGCCGCGTAGTGGCGGCCCGCCTGCGCGGCGTAAGCTACTTGCTGGCCCCCGACAAACTTTACCCCGCCGTACTCGACAAAGCCAAAGCGTTGAAAGTACCCCTGCGCGAATTCTACCTGGAGCGCTTCGGTGCCGACGACGCGGAGCTGTGGCTGGGGGTGCAGTAAGGCCTGCCCATTTGCCTGTCTATCAACAAAAGAAGCCCTTGCGCCAACGGGCACAAGGGCTTCTTTTATCGCGAGTGGCTAAACAGGGCTAGCGGCCGAAGTAGTAGGTGCCGCCGAATTGCAGTTGGTCAAGGCCGAAGGTCAAGCCAAAGTCGTTCGATGTTTCTTCGTAACCACTTGGCGTCGTGCCGTTATTAGTCGGAAAGTCGTAGTTGAGGCGATTGTAGCTTAACCCGCCAACGGCGGCGCTGATGCCAAATTTAGGAATCGGAAAGAAAATGACGCCCGGCGTGAGGCCCGCGTACAAGCCCGAGGCTTTGAGCTCCTGCACCACGGCATTGTTGCCGCCGTTGCTATACCGCGAATCCTTGGTGCTTTGGTAGCCGCCGCTTAGCGTACCCAGCACGCCAAACTGGTCGCTCAGCATCTTGTAGTATTGCACGTAAGGCCCCACCCGAATAACGGTAGCGGGGTCCAGCTCGGCCCGGTTGGTGCCCGGCGAGCTGGTCCGGTAGGTGCTGCCGGCATTGCTGTAAGCCTGGTAGCTGAGGCTTAATCCAATGGCCAGGTTATCGGCCACAAAATAACCTACGGCAGGAGCCAGGTTGAACTGACTACGCTTCCCTTCGTCGGTGAAGGATGTGTTGCCCGCCGAGGAGCTTTCTTTACTGCTGCTGCTGCTGTAGCCAATGCTACCGCCCAGCGAAATGGTGCCCGCCGCAATGGCGCTTTGGGCGTGGGCCGCCGTGGCGGTGCCGCCCAGCAGGGCTAGCAATAAGAGAGGTCGTTTCACTGAAAAAAAAGTTGGGGTGAAGAAAAAGTTGGGGTGATGTGCCGCAAAGGTAGCCGAATTACCTGCACATTACCGCGCATTTCGCCAAAGCCCGCACGGCCAAAACTAGCCCAAAACTAGCCCAAAACGCACACGGCCCCTGCTCGTTTAAGCAAGGGCCGTGTGGCTTAACCGGTAAAAGTCGGGGTGGCAGGATTCGAACCTACGGCCTCTGCGTTCCGAACACAGCGCGCTACCGGGCTGCGCTACACCCCGAGAAGCAGGTTGAAGGGGCAACCTGTTTTCTCTTCCAATTTGCAGCCGACTAAAAAGCCCCCGAACGCGGAGTTCGGAGGCTTTTTTGAGAGCGGCTGCTCTTCCGTCGGAGTGGCAGGATTCGAACCTACGACCTCCAGTACCCCATACTGGCGCGATACCAGGCTACGCTACACCCCGATTGGAATTGGAATGACAAAGGTAAGGTAATTTTTGACACGGCGCAACCACAAGTCAGTTTTTTTTGCGCCGCCCACGGCCCGCCGGCCCTCCGTGCCAGCCCGGAGAATGGCCTCGGGGCTGGACGGTATTTTTGGGCTTCACGGGCCAGAAACCGCGCCCAATGCTTGCAAAGGGCGGCCCCGCCGGGGTACTTTTAAGCTCCCCACCCCCGCTGTTCACCTTTTTTGCCCGCCGTTCATGTCCGTCTCTACAACGCTGCCCCCCCACCGCACCGCCGCTGCCGCCGCCGATGCGCCGCAACGGATGCGGGCGGCCCACCGCATCGACTTCAGCTACCTCGAGCACGTGGCCGGCGGCGATGCCGCCTACGTGGTGCTGATGGCCCGTATGTTCTGCGCGCATTTTTCGGAACAGCTTTTTTTGGCCGAAGTCGCCGCCGCCCGCGCCGATGGCCGCGCCCTGCGCCGCGAGCTGGCCCGCCTCGCCACCACCTGCCATCTGCTGGGCCTGCCCCGCCTCGTGGCTCTGGTTCGGCAGCTCGACGGCCGCCTGGGCCCCGTTGCTACCGCCGTACCAGCCGCTGCCGAGGCGTTGCGGCACCTGCGCAAAGGCGGCATGGCCGCCATGCGCACCCTCGCCGACGAGTTGCACCTGCGCTACCCCCAAGCGCTGGCCGAGTTGTCGAACAACGATGCCTGAACGATTTTGCGGCAAGGAATGTGCTAACGGCGTAAAAACCGGGTTCTTCGTAACTTTACATTCCACGCAGAAGTCTTCAAGCCGTAACTTATGAAAAAATTTACGTTTGCAATAGCAATAGTAATTGTTGGCCTTTGCGCCGGGCAGGCACACGCCCAAGCGGCCATTTTGCCCGGTGGCACTTCCGCGCCAGCCCCCATGGCCAAAGCGGCCCCGGCGGCCACTGCCACTTCCGGTGCCCTGGCCCTGGCCCCGGTAACGCCCGCCGCCAACCCCAACGCCATCAAGGTGAAGGCCGAGGTGAACCCCGCTACCGGCCGCCTGGTCGTCAAAACCGACAACCCCGGCCCCACCCGCATCGAAGTAAGCGACGCCGGTGGCCGCCCCGTGCTGACCTACAGCATGATGAACGGCCAAACCCCCGCCGAACTCAACGTAAGCCAACTCCCGGCCGGTTCGTACATCGTGCGCTGCCTCACCAAGGACAAAATGGGGATGCGCCGCGTTATGCTGGGCCAGTAATACGGGATTTCAACCCGCGAAGCAAGGTCGTTTATAGGTGAAATTGTCGGCTTCATGCTCACAAAAGCTGCGAATTGAAACCCTGAAAAAAGGCCGGTTGCGCAAGCAACCGGCCTTTTTTGGACTCTGATGCGCCAAACACAACCAAGTATTATGGCTGTACCAGCCGCAGGGTACTGGGTAGCTCCGTGGCACTCTCGAGCGTGAGCAGGTAGATGCCCGCCCGCAACGCGGGCAGCGGCAGGGTTTGGGTGCGCTGCCCGGCGGCGGGCCAACTGCCCAGGTGCCGGCCCAGCGCGTCGCGCAGGTGCAGGGTGCCGCGCAGGGGCTGCTCGGCCCGCAGTTGGAGTTGGTGGTCGTCGGCTAGGGGGTTGGGGTAGGCGCTCCAAGTAGCTCCCACGGCCCCGGCTTTCCGGCTGCTGGTGATAGTTGAACGCCGCCACTGCGTCCAGAAAATATCGGCCCGGCCAATGGGACCGGTGTAGGCCGTGCCCGCAAACACATAGTCGCCGGTCAGTGGGTCGATGGCCAGCCCCTGCAAGCCCACCCGCCCAAAACCAGTGGCAAACACCGTGTCTTTGAGCATGACACCGTTCGGGCTTACTTTGTTGAGCGTGACGCCCGACCCATTGGAGGCAAGTGTGCCGCCTGCCAGGTAGTTACCATCGGCCGTTGGCACCAAGTGGTTCAGGTCCATGCTGCGGCCCAGTGCCCGGAGCGTCTGGCTCCACAGGGGTACGAAGTTGGCATCGACCCGGCTAATCTGGTCGGACTGCACTACCAGGTAGCCGGTTCCCACCGCAAGGCGGTCGCGGGGAATGTAGCCGGGAATGCCCGGCACTTCAACGCCTAGCACCCCGTTGGTATCAAAGCGCACGTACTTGTAG
>JANXUO010000199.1 GCA_025356245.1 Hymenobacter sp. | reverse complement strand
CCCCGATGCCTCTACGCTCTTCCCGCAAGCCATGCAGGTGGATTATGTGCGGTACTACAAGTACGCCGAATAACCAAGTGCCTGTTTTTAAGGTGTTGGGTTTTTGATGTTGGGTGTTAGGTTTTTTGGTGTCAGGTACTTGTAAATTATTCAACCCAATACCCAAAAACCCATCACCGAAAACCGAATACTAAAAACCCAACACCAACTACCCGGCATCAACCACTAAAAACTCCCAAAACCATTTTCTCATGAAAATCTCTACTAAGCTGTTTCTGGCTGGCGCGGCACTGCTTGCGCAACAGGCCACTGCCCAAACGTTGCTCGACAACTTCGAGAACACGCGCCGCCTGAGCTACCCCAACACCAGCGGGGGATTGGTGCAAACCGCCGCCAACCCCGGCACCAACGCCGTGAACGGCAGCCCCACCTGCGCCAGCTACACCCGCAACGGCGGCGTGCAGTACGACTACCTGGTGATGACGCCCAGCGCGGCCCCAGCCCGCTTTGCCAGTGTGGCCGACTACGCGGCCCGCACCAAGCGCATCAGCTTCAAGTTTCGCAGCCCGGCGGTGGGTGTGCCCATTCAGCTGGTGCTGCAAAACAGCACGAAGGCCAACACCAACATGTACCCCAACGGCAAGTTCGCCGGCAACTTCGACGCCGTTACCACCGTGGCCAATGCTTGGGAAACGCTCACCTTTACCTTCACGGCCGGGGCGCCCGGCGACTTCGATGCCACCGTGGCAGCCACCGACGTAGACCAGATGACGGTGCTTATCGCCCCCAACACCAACGGCGCGGCTACCTACTACTTTGACGATGTGACCGGCCCCGACCCGGCCACGGGCGGTGGCGGCGGTGGCGGCGGCGTCACCACCCCGGTCAACAGCATTTTGCTCGACGACTTCCAGGCCACCCGCCTGCTGACCTACCCCAACAACAGCGGCGCGCTGACCCAGAACCAGGCCAACCCGGCCGCTAACGCCACCAACGCCAGCCCCACCTGCGCCCGCTACGTGCGGGCCGCCGGCAACCAGTACGACTACCTGGTGATGGTGCCCAGCACTGCGCCCAACCGCTTCGGCAACGTATCGAACTTTTCGGCCGGTACCCAGCGCATTAGTTTCAAGTTTTACTCGCCGGCGGCGGGCGTGCCTATCCAGTTGGTGCTGCAAAACGGTGTGAAAGCCAACACGAACATCTACCCCAACGGCAAGTACGCCGGCGACTTTAGCGCCACCACCACCGTGGCCAACGCCTGGGAGACGCTCACCTTCACTTTCACGGCCGGCACCGGCGGCAACTTCGACCCCACCGTGACGGCGGAGGACGTGGACCAGATGACGGTGCTGATTGCGCCCAACACCACGGGCGGGGCCACTTATTACTTTGACGACGTGACCGGCCCCGGTTACCGCACCGGCGGCGGCACGGGCGTGCCGCTGGCCGTGGCCCAGCTCTGGGACAACCACGAGGGTACCCGCGTAGTGAAGTACATCGGCTACAAAACCTCGGGCAGCTACAACCGCGATACCCTTAACAACGCCCCCGGCCCGGCCAACCCCAGCGCCCACGTGATGCGCTACAAGCGGCTTCTCACCCCGTACGATGCGCTGGTACTGCACCCGGTAGGCGCGCCGCTGGCCGACGTGTCGCCCTTCCGCGCCAACACCCTGCACATGACGATGAAGGTGTTCAGCCCCCGCCCCGGCATTCTGTTCCAAATAACCTTGCAGGACTCGACCATCGCCACCGGCGGCAACTACCCGGCCGGGCGCAACTCGGAATACCAGGCCACCACCACGGCCACCAACGCCTGGGAAACGCTCACCTACAGCTTCACCAACGCGCCCAGCACCACGCCCTCGGTGGGGCTGAATGAGATAGTGCTGCTGATTGCGCCCAACACCACGGCCCCGGTCCGCACGTTTATCGATGACTGGTACGGGCCGAGCCTGACCAACTTCGTGTCGGCTACCCGCACGGTGCAAACGGCCACCGCGGCCTTCGCGCCGCCTTTTCCTAACCCGACGCGCGACCTGGCCCACCTGCCCTACACCCTGGCCAAGCCCGCTACCGTGAGCCTGACCGTGTACGACGCAATGGGCCGCCGCGTGGCCGACGTACTGACCAACGAAGCCCGCCCCGCCGGCAGCTTCGCGGCCGAGGTGAACACCGCCAAACTGGCCCCCGGCCTCTACACCTGCCGCCTTGTGGTGGACGGCGTGGCGCTGACGCGGGCACTGAGCGTACAGTAGGTTTTTGAGTTTCTGGTTGCTTGCTTCTGGTTCCTTATTTTCAAACGATTGACGGCCTCAATCGCAAACTAAGGAGCCAGAAGCAAGCAACCAGAAACTGGAAACCAGCAACAAAAAGACCGACCGTCCTGGGGCGGTTTTGGTGGTTCGGCATAATTGGAAAAATACGCTTCATTCACTCATTAACCCCACCCTCTCGTCAGATGAAAAAACTCCTACTCGCCGCCCTGCTGACCACCGGTTGGACGGGCACCGTCGCCGCCCAAACGCTCTACGACGACTTTGAAACCACGCCCGGCGCGACCCGGATTGTGACCTATGCCCGGCAAACCGGCGCCCTGATTCAGAACCAGATGAACCCCGGCAGCAACGCCGTGAACAGCAGCCCCACCTGCGCCCGCTACACCCGCAACAGCGGCGTGCAGTACGACAACTTCGACATTGAAGCTCCGCGCACAATGGCCGACGTGACGCCCTATGTGGGCAGCGGCAGCACAGCGGGTATTACCAAGCACATCAGCATGGATTTTTACTCGCCAGCACCGGGCACGCAGGTGCTGCTGGTGTTGCAGAACAAGTCCAAAAACCGCTCGGGAGGCTACCCGGCCGGTAAGCTGCTGGGCGAGTTTACGGCCACCACCACGGCCACCAACGCCTGGGAGACGCTGACCTTCAACTTCAACTACGTGGGCGGCGGCAACTTCGACCCCACCGTGACGGTGACGACGGTGGACGAAATCACGATGCTCATCGCGCCCGGCTCGTTCACGGGCACCGTCTGCCACTTCGACAATATTTACGGGCCGGAGATTGCGCCCGTAGCGCCGCCCTCCACGGCAGTGGCCGGTCTCTACGAAGACTTTGAGGGCACCCGCCGCCTGCGTTACCTGGGCGTGGATGGCACCCTGACGCCCGGCTTTGCCAACCCCGCCGTGGGCGCTGCCAACCCCAGTGCGGTGGTGGGCCGCTACGTGCGCAACGGTGCCTTGCCCTATGCCACGCTGGCCCTGGCCCCGGCCAATGCCACGTTTCTGGACGATGTGACGGCCTACGCCAGCGCGGCGGCTACGCTGCACTTTACCGTCAAGTTTTACAGCCCGGCGGCGGGCATTCCAGTGCAGGTGGTGCTGGGCAACGCGGCCAAGCGCACGGCCGGCGGCAACAGCTACCCCACGGGTACGCATTCGCTGTACCTGGGCACTACCTCGGTAGCCAATGCCTGGGAAACCCTGACCCTGAACTACGTATCGGGCAGCTACGATGCGGCCGTGCGGCCCACCGAGATTGACCGGATTGACTTCCAGATTGCCCCCGGTGCCAATAACGGCAGCACCTTTTACTTCGACGACTTGAAGGGGGCCCCCGCCACGCTGCCCGTGGCCCGGCTCTACGAAAACTTCAACGACACCCGCTCGCTCACCTACGGTGTGGCCGATGGCGTGCTGACCCAAAGTGCCGTCAACCCCAGCATGGGCGGCATCAACCCCAACCCCCGGGTGGGCAAATATGTGCGTTCGGGCGCACAAGCATACGATACGTTTTACGCGCAGTTGCCCGCCGCGATGGATGATGTGACGGAGTTCCAGAACAACGACCGGCACTTCTCGATGCGGGTGTACAGCCCCGAGGCGGTGGGTACGCTCGTGACCGTAACCTTTACCGATGCGGCGGCTACGCCGACCAACTACCCCACGGGCCGGCCGTCGGTGTACTCGGCCGTTACCACGGTGCAAAATGGCTGGCAGGTACTCACCTTCAACTACTTGTTTTCGCCCACCGGCGGCAACAACGTGCGCAGCATCACGGGCCTTGGCATTCAGTTCGACGGGGGCAACAACTCGTCGGGCACTTGGTATTTTGACCAGATTTACGGTCCTAACTACACCAACGCTCCCGGCACGCTCTACGACGATTTCGAGAATACCCGCCAACTGACTACGACCTCCTCGGACGGTACGCTGACGCAAGGAGCGGCCAGCCCGGCCGTGTTTGGCGAAAACTACAGTTCCAGCGTGGGCCATTACGTGCGTAGTGCCAGCCAGTACGATGCCATTGGCCTTGTGCCCACTGGCGGGCGGCGGCTCACCAACGTGACGGCTTACGCCAGCACCTCGGCCACCAAATTTTTCTACCTGAAACTTTTCAGCCGGACGCCGGGCACGCCCGTGCAGCTCACCATTCAGAACGCCGCCAAGGCTGGCACGGGCTACCCCAACGGCATTCACTCGGTGTACACGGCCACCACCGCGAAGTCGAACCAATGGGAGCTGCTGCGCTTTGCCTACCAGGTGTCGGGCCCCGGCGCCTACGACCCCACGGTGAGCGTCAACCAGGTGAACCAGCTGATACTGCTCTTCAACCCCGGCGCTACCGGCGCGGGTGGGCAAGTGTACGATTATGACTTCATTATTGGCCAGGATTTGCTCACCGCCACCGGCTTCACCTGGAACGGCAGCATCAGCACCGACTGGAACGACGGCGATAACTGGAGCGGCGGCACTGCGCCCACCGTCAGCAGCAGCCCGGTTATCGTGCCCACGGGCATGCCCCGCTACCCGCTGCTGACTACCGGCAGCTACGGGGCCCTCGACCTCATCATCGACAACGGCGGTACGGTGACGATGACCGGTGGTACGCTCAGCGTGGTTGGCGGTATCACCAACAACGGCATCTTCAACCAAACCGGCGGCCTGACGGACCTGACCGGCGCGGGCAGCCACACCTTCGGCAACGGCCAGCCCATTGCGTTCTACGACCTCACGGTGGGTACGGGCGGCCTGAACCTGGCCGGCGGCCCCAACGGCACGGTGTCGGTGAGCCACTTGCTCACCATGAACGGTGACATCACGACCAACGGTAAACTCATGCTGCTGAGCAGTGCCACTGGCACCGCCTTGGTGGTGAACAGCGGCGGGGTAGCCATCGGTAATACCACGGTGCAGCGCTACATCAGCCCCGCCCTCAACGGCAGCGTTGGCTACCGGCACTTGTCGGCTTGCGTGAGCGGCGCGGTTGTGGACGATTTGCGCGGCATGGTTGGGGGTTCCCCCGGCCCTTCCCCGGTTGTGAACCCGGCTTACAACACCTCGCTTACGCCCGGCAACGTGAACACCTACGTGGGCAGCAACCACGCTTTCCCCACGGTGTTTACCTACAACGAGCAGCGCCTTGCGGCTACCACAACCACTACGTCCGACTTCAACTACGGCTGGCAGTCGCCGGCCGCCGGCACCGATGCGCTGGTGGCGGGTCAGGGCTATACCGTCAACATTCACCCCACCACCGTTAGCCTCACGGGCACTTTGCGCACGGGCAACCAGTCCATCACCCTGAGCCGGGGCAGCTTGGCCGCTTCGGGCTGGGCCTTGCTCGGCAACCCGTACCCCGCGCCCCTCAACTGGAACAACCTGGCCCGCCCAGCTGCCATCGACAATGCCCTGTACACCTTCCGCTCGAACAGCCGGTTTGGCGGCAGCTACGTGTCCTTCGTGAACGGCGTCGGTCCCGCCGGGGCCAACCTAGTGGCTTCGGGCCAGGGCTTTTTCGTGCGGGCCAACAGCGGCACGCCTACCCTCACCTTCACCGACGCGGCCCGCGAAACCAACTACGTGAGCCCGGTGCAGTACCGCGCTGCGGCCGATGCCCGCCCGTTGCTCAACCTGCGCCTGCAAGACGCCGCGGGTCAGAACGACGACTTTTACGTGTACCAGGAAGCCGGCGCCACCGCTGCCTTTGACACCCGTTACGACGCCCTGCGGATTACCCTGAACACCGGCGCCCAGCCCAGCCTCTTTCAGCAAGTCAACGGTCAGGATTTCAGCATTCAGGGCCTGCCCGCCGGCACCCAGCCAATAGCCCTGGCGCTGGCCCTCAACGCCCCGGCCGCTGGCCGCTACACGCTGGCGGCTGCGCAGCTCGCCAACTTCCCGGCTACGGCCGGCCTCTACCTCGAAGACCAACAGACTGGTGCCTGGCACAACCTGCGCAACGGCAGCTACGCCACCACCCTCCCGGCTGGTGTTACGGCCGGGCGCTTCGTGCTGCACCTCTACCAGCAGCGGCCTTTGGCCACGGCTGGCAGCCAATTAGTTGCATCGGTGGTTGCATACCCCAACCCGGCCTCGGCTGGCACAGTGGTGCAGCTTACGGCGGGCAGGCCCTGAATGCTGAAATCCTGACCGTTGA